>CAIXAY010000171.1 GCA_903917505.1 uncultured beta proteobacterium
AGCTTGCGGCCGCTGCGCTTTTGCTCGCCGAGCGCGATCTGCAGCTGCTCGTCGCTGAGCAGGCCTTGTTGGACAAGCAAATCGCCGAGGCGAAAATTTTCCGGCCGGGCCATCGTAAGCTCCAGTGACGGTTGAGAAAGCTGCGCCAGTTTGCCGTTTTTATACCATATGCATAAATGTCAAAGCAATTATTTTTGGAGCCGCGCATGTACGCCGTCGTCCTCTACCAGCCCGAGATCCCGCCCAACACGGGCAACGTGATCCGCCTGTGCGCCAACACCGGTGCCGAATTGCACCTCGTCGAACCGCTCGGCTTTCGCTGGGAAGACCGCTCGCTCAAGCGCGCCGGCCTCGACTATCACGAGTTCGCGCGCGTCTTCCGCCATGCCGACTGGGGCGTCTGCCAGGCGGCGCTGGCCGGGCGGCGGCTGTTCGCCGTGACGACGCGCGGCGGGCAGCGCTTCGACAGCCCGGTCTTCACGGCCGACGATGTCTTCGTCTTCGGCAGCGAGACGAGCGGGCTGCCGGCCGAGGTGCTGGCCGGCTTTCCCGAAACGCACCGCCTGCGCCTGCCGATGCGGCCCGGGCAGCGCAGCCTCAATCTTTCGAATGCCGTCGCGGTGACGGTGTTCGAGGCTTGGCGCCAGGCGGGTTTCGCCGGCGGCGTCTGATCTTTGCCGTCCCCGGACGGCAAGCCCCAAAAACTAGGCACCGGCCCACGGCTCGGCAGGCTTCCCGTCCCGACGCCATGCCGGTAATTGCAATTGACTCGCATGGATGCCTATGGCATAATCGGACAAAGGCCGGCGAAAGGTATTGGCAATTTCAGTGACGCGCACCGGCTTGGAAAATACGGCACGTCGCGCGCGGCCGGCGGCCGCCGCACCCGACACCGGCGTTTGGCGTTCGCCATCGGGGAACCGAAATTGACCTCTTGTCAAGCCGGCTATATAGTGGTTATCTATGCCAATGGAATTTTCAATACGCATGTGCCGGCGGCCGTTCCCGATGGCCGCCGCCGACGCTGGCAAGGGCACAATGAAGGCGCTGCTGACGCTGATCGCTTCGGTCGCATTGCTCCTTTTCGTCCCGCTCGCGCACGCGACCAACGGCGCGGCGTTCGTCTCGCAGAGCGTGCCGACAACGATGACGGCCGGGCAGACTTACAGCGTTTCGGTCACCATGAAAAATACCGGCACGAGCTTCTGGACGAGCATCGCGAACTACCGGCTGGGCGCCTATAACCCCCAGGACAACACGACCTGGGGCATGAACCGTGTCGCATTGCCCGGCAAGGTCTTTCCGGGCAATAGCGTGACCTTCAGCTTCAACGTCACCGCGCCGTCGACGCCCGGAACCTACAACTTCCAGTGGAACATGGTGCAGGACGGGGTCGAGTGGTTCGGCACCCCGACCGACAACGTCGCGATCACCGTCAGCGGCAGCGGCACGCCGGCGAGCGCGGTGTTCGTGACCTCGGACACCGGCACCCAGGGCAACTGGAAAGGCGTCTACGGCTCGGACGGCGATGCGATCGAAGGCGACAGCCAAAGCCCGCCCGGCTATGCGAGCTTCGGCGTCAGCGGCGCCAGCGCGGCCACCTGGGACGCCGCGCCGACCGACGCGCGCGCGCCGCAGCGCGCCGGCAGCGGGCGCATCGCGGCGACCTGGTACTCGGGTTCCAATGTCGGCGACAGCTACAGCGTCAATGTCAACATGACTGACGGAGCCACGCATCAGCTCGCCGTTTATGCGCTCGACTGGGACAACACCGGCCGCTTGATGACGCTGGAAGTCCATGACGCGAGCAGCGGCAGCCTGCTCGACAGCCGCACGGTCAGCGCTTTTGGCGGCGGCCAGTGGGTGGTGTGGAATATCACCGGCGCGGTGACGATAAAAGCGATCAATCAAGTGACCGGGCAGAACGCGGTGATCAGCGCGGTGATGTTCGACCCGCCCGGCACGACCGCGAGCAAGCTCATCACCAACGGCGGCTTCGAGAGCGGAACGACGGCCAACGGCGGCTTTGATTACACGCCGAGTTACCAGGAGCCGTGGGTGTTCACCGGTGGTGCCGGGGTCACGGCCGCGAACAGCGGATTCACGAACGGCAACACCGGGCCGCCGCAAGGCCGCCTTGCGGCTTTCGTGCAAAGCGGCGGATCGATCACGCAGACCGGCAACGTGGCTACGCCCGGAAACTATTTCATCGCCTTCCGCATGGTTGACCGCTTTGCCACCGACAGCAACTGCCAGCAATCGCTGCAGGTCAGCGTCGATGGCACCCAGGTCCAGTATGCGGTGGCCTTCCTCGCCAGCGAATGGGTGCACGGCAACACGCAAAGCTTCGCGCTCACCGCCGGTTCGCACAGCGTCACCTTCACCGGCCAGACCAGCCAGGACTGCACGGCCTTCATCGACGACGTGCAACTGCTTCCGGCCGTGAGCTACAGCCCGACGACGATTCTCGGCAGCTTCGAGGAATGGCAGATCGGCGCGCGCAATGTTTTCTACACCCCGGGCCAGATGCCCTGGAACTTCCCCGGCGGCGCCGGTCTCGTGACCGCGACCAGCGCCTACGCGTCGGGCATCCCCGAGGGTCAGCAGGCGGCCTTCGTCATCGACGGCAACTCGATCAGCCAATCCTGGACCGATGCCGGCGGCGTTTACCAGATTCAGCTGCAAGCGGCGATCTGGGCAGCAACCCAATATCTCGCCGTCAATATCGACGGCAACAACGTCGGCTACTTCTACCTTCCCAGCACCGGCTTCAGCACATTCACGACGTCCAGCTTCACGCTCACTCCGGGCACGCACACGGTCGCAATCGTCCCCTACTCCGAATACGGCAACGGCCTCGGCGTCTTTGTCGACGATGTCCAGCTCAAGTATCAAGGCCCGGCGCCGGCAGGCGGCAGCGCCGGCGGCTTCAACGCTTTCGAGAGCGCGACGGCGGCCGGCGCGGTGAGCGGCGTGATTCACACCAAGATTGCCGGCTCGGCTTTCACGATCGACGTGGTGGCGCTAAATACCGACAGCAGCGCGGTACTCACGACCTTCACGGGCGATGTCAAGGTCGAGCTGCTCGACGCCAGCGACAACAGCGGCGCCTTCAGCGGCAGTTGTCGATCGAGCTGGGCTCCGATCGGCGGAACGGCGACGACGCTGACCTTCGCCGGCGGCGATGCCGGCCGCAAAACGGTGAACCTCACCGAGCCGAACGCCTGGCGCGACGTGCGCGTGCGCATGAGCTCGCCGGCCACCGGAAGCGCGACGACGGTCGCCTGTTCGAACGACGACTTCGCGATCCGGCCGTCCTCGTTCGCCAGCTTCGCCGCCACCGACGCCGACTGGGGCAGCGCCGGAACAACGCGCACCCTGAACACCGTGGCCAGCACCGGCGGCAATGTGCACAAGGCCGGCCAGCCGTTCACGGTGCGGGCAACGGCGGTCAATGCGCTCGGCGCGACGACCACCAATTACGCCGGCACCCCGAACAACAGCGTTTCCGCCTGTCCCATCATTTCCTGTTTCGCGCCCCCCGGCACCTTGACGCTCAGCGCCCAGGCGAGCAGCGGCGTCATCGATCGCAGCGCGACCTACAGCGAAGCCGGCAGCTTCGCGCTGCGCCTGATCGACACGACCTTTGCCAGCGTAGACGCCACCGACGGATCGAGCAGCGCCGAAATGACCATCGCCTCGCCGCTGCTCATCGTCGGCCGCTTCGTTCCCGACCACTTCGATCTGGTCTCGCTCGCTGCGCCGGTGTTGGAGACCTTCGGCACGACGAACTGCGCAACGCGCACCTTCACCTATCTCGGCCAGCCCTTCGGCTATGCCAGCGCACCGCGCGCAACGCTCCTGGCGAAGAACGCGGCCGGCGCGACGACAGCCAATTACAGCGGCACGCGCTGGCCGCTCAGCGCCGGCAGCGTCAGCCAGAGCCATGCGCCCACCCCTGCCTCGCCGGCGCTCGATGTCAGCGGCATCAGCGCGCCGACGCTGACCAGCAATGGCGACGGCACCGGAATCATCGCTGGCAGCGCCGGCGACAGCCTGCGCTTCACCCGCCCCGCCGCACCGATTGCGCTGTTCAACGCCAACATCGCGCTGACCTGGAGCGTGCAGGACGCCAGCGAAGCCGGCGTTTCGGGCAACGGGACGATCAACACGACGACACCGCTGGTCTTCTCCAACATCGCTTTCGATTCCGGCAGCGAGTTCCGCTTCGGCCTGCTGCACCTGACGCCGGCCTATGGCAGCGAACTGCTCAAGCTGCCGGTGCCGCTCGAAGCGCGCTACTGGGATGGCGTGCGCTGGGCCACCAACACCGCCGATCAATGCACCGCGCTCTCGACGACGGCCATCGCCATGGGCAACTACCAGAAGAACCTCGTCGCCTGCACGACGGCGATCACCGCGGGAACGGCAACGCTGGTCAACGGCCGCACCACCCTGACGCTCGCCAAACCGGGCAGCGGCTATAGCGGCAGCGTCGATCTCACGCTGCAACTCGGCGCCAGCGCCAGCGGGCAAACCTGCAGCACGGTGGGCGGCGCCGCGGCGTCCGCCACCGCCGCCAGCCTGCCCTGGCTGCTCGGCGGCGCCACTTTCGACCAGAACCCGAGCACCCGCGCGAGCTTTGGTCAATACCATTCGCCGCTCATCTTCAACCGCGAAAACTACTGAGATTGATCTTGCCGGCCGGGGTTTACTTTGTGGCGGCGCCTACTCGGCTTCCGCTTTCGGATCGCGGCTGAGCAGGGTTTCGACCGCCACCGCTGCCGCGACGTCGTGATGCAGGATGTCGTCGACCGCCTGCGTGATCGGCATCTCAATGTCCATTTGCTTGGCCAGGCGCGCGACTTCGCGCGCCGTGCCGACGCCTTCGGCGACGTGCCCGAGATCGGCGAGGATCTGCTCGAGTTTCCTGCCTTGCGCCAGCGCCAGCCCGACGCGCCGGTTGCGCGACAGGTCGCCGGTGCAGGTCAGCAGCAGGTCGCCCATGCCGGCCAGCCCCATGAAAGTCTCCGGCTGCCCGCCGAGCGCGACGCCGAGCCGGGTGATCTCGGCCAGGCCGCGGGTCATCAGCGCAGCGCGCGCGTTATGCCCGAGGCCGAGCCCGTCGCAGATGCCGGTGGCAATCGCCATGACATTCTTGACCGCGCCACCGACCTCGGCGCCGATGACATCGTCATTGGCGTAAATGCGCAGCCGGGCGCTGTGCAGCGCGAGCGCCGTCTGCCGTGCAAACTCAGGGTCGCTGGCCGCGAGCGTGACGGCCGTCGGCAGGCCGCGCGCCACTTCCTCGGCAAAACTCGGGCCGGTCAGCGCGCCGCACAGCGCGTCCGCGCCCAGTTCTTCGGCGACGATCTGGTGCGGCAGCTTGGCCGTTTCCGCTTCCATTCCCTTGCACACCCAGACCAGCGGTTTGACCTGCCGTCCATCGCCGAGGCGGCGCATGGTCGCGCGGAAGCCGGCGAGCGGCGTGGCGACGATCAGCAAATCGGCGTCGCGCACGGCCGCCACGAAATCAGTGGCAATCAGCAGGGCGTCGGGCAGGCGATAGCCGGGGAAGAACTGCCGGTTCTCGCGCTCGGCGATCATCGTTCGCGTCACCTCGTCTTCGCGCGTCCACAGGGTAACGCGGTGCCGGCCGCTGAAGACGATGGCCAGCGCCGTACCCCAGGCGCCGGCGGCGATCACGGTGAGTTTCAAGGGCTTAGACCTCAAAGGAAATCAGTTCCAACCACAACGTGCACAACGAACACTACGCAAAAAAACTTGGGCTCACGTCCATTTTGCATCACCTGCCGAGTGACGTTTCAAGGTCATCAATTCTGGTTTCGTCATGTTCGTTGTGTCGTCGTGGTTAATTGCTTCATCGCCACGCCAGGCTCAGTAGCCCCAGACCTGATTGGCGCGCACGAAACCCGACTGGCCGTCGCGGTGGCGGACCTGGATCCACCCACCCGGCGCGGCCTCGACGTACTCGAGGGCGACGTTCTTCTCGGCCTCGAACACCGGCGGCGAACCCTCGTCCGCTTTCTGGCGCACCGCCGCCCGATCGGCGGTGACGATGACCGTGCGCTTGTCGGCGAGGTACTTCTTTTCGATCCACGCCAGACCGCCATCGGCGTCGCGGACCTTGGCCCAGCCTTCGAGGCTGACGACGAGTTCAACCGGCGTCTCGCTCCTGATCACGAACAGCTTGACGCCGCGCTGCGACGGCGCGTCGTAGAGCACCGTCGGCGCATCGACCGTGCGCATTTCGACCGCGCCGACCGGCAGCGCGCAAACCGCAGCGAACAGCAACAGTCGTCTCATCGCCTGGCCTCCACTATTTACTGCAAGGTTGCCTCGCCCGCCGCGGCGCTGGCCGCGGCCTGCTGCTCCTGCTGGGCGCGCGCCGCATACAGCGCTTCGAAGTTGACCGGTTGCAGCAGCACCGGGGCGAAACCGGCGCGGGTGATCGATTCCGAAACCACTTCGCGCGCATAGGGGAAGAGGATGTTCGGGCAGGCGATCGAGAGCAGCGGCTCGAGGTTCTCTTCGGGCACGTTCTGCACGCGGAAGATTCCCGCCTGGCCGGCCTCGACGAGGAACAGGGTCTTTTCGCCGACCTTGGCCGTCACGGTGACCGTCAGCGTCACTTCGAACGCGCCCTCGGCCAGGCGCTTCACGCCGGTCTGCAATTGGATGCCGACTTCAGGCGTTTCACGCTCGAGAAAAACTTCCGGCGCATTCGGCACCTCGAGCGACAGATCCTTGACGTAAAGTTTTTCGATGGCAAATGACGGCGCTTCTTGTTCAGTCATGACGATTCTCTTGGTGAGTGGAATGATGGGTGAATAATCCGCGGGACAGGCGCAGGCGCGAGGCTCGCGCTGGCTGGCCTAGCTGCTTTCCCCGGACAGCAGGGGAAGAAGTTTTCCGGCATGGTCGAGGGCGACGAGATCATCGCAACCGCCGACATGGGTCGCGCCGATGAAGATCTGCGGCACGGTGCGCCGCGCCGTTTTCGCCATCATCTCGGCACGCCGTGCCGGTTCGAGATCGACGCGCACCTTCTCGATTTCGCTGACGCCGCGCGCACGCAACAACTGTTCGGCCCGTATGCAATAGGGACAAACCGCCGTCGAGTACATCAGCACGCGCGGCGCGGCGTTCATTTTTTCGTCCCTTTCTTGAGCGGCAGGCCGGCTTCGCGCCAGGCATTCAGGCCGCCGCCGAGATTGCTCACCTTGGCAAATCCAAGCTTGGCCAGGCGCGGGCAGGCCGCGCTCGAGCGCGCCCCGGTCTGGCAAATCAGGATCAGCGGCGTGTCCTTGAACTTGTCGAGTTCGCCGGCACGTTCCTCGAGCCGCGCCGCCGGAATATTGCGCGACTCGGGCAGATGTCCGGCCGCATATTCAGCGGGTTCGCGCACATCGACGATCTGGGCGTCTTCGCGATTGATCAGCAGGGTCGCCTGGGTCGGCGTCAGCGAATTGCGGCCGCCGCCGGTGCCGCGAAAGGTCAGGAACAGCAGCATGCCGCCACTGACCGCCGCGATGGCGACGAGGTACATGTTTTGTATTATGAAATCCAAGCGAAGCTCCAAAGACTGCAACCCATCAATAAAATATGCGCGCGGCGGACGGCGACGCATCCGGCTCGCGCCACCACCCGCCACCCCTTGCGAAACACCCTGCGACACCTTGAATTCAAGCCTCGCGCGGCGCTTGCGGCCTCGACGCCACGCGGGATAAGTCTCGTTAAGTTCGGTGAATCATTATAGAATAATTCACCGATCCGAGGGGCATTGACCCCTGGACTCGCATCGTCATTCCGGCGGAAGCCGGAATCCAGGCTCCCGGGGCAGCTGCCGGGTCCCGGCTCGCGCCGGGACGACGTTTCTTTGAGCAGCCTTGCGGAGCCATCCTGATATGACGTTGACATTCACGCGACTGCCTTGGGCGACCTCGCATGCCCGTGCATGAATAGCTTCCGCGCCGCACGAACACCAGCCAGCAAGCGTCCGCAGCCGATCGGGCGGCCTGTTTCCGCAAGCATCGCGTGCCTGCTGATTTGCCTGCCCTGGCTCGTCAGCGGCCCGGCGCTGGCCAAGGAGAAGCAGGCCGCGCCGCCGCCGGCCGTGGCCGAAAAGCGCGGCGATCTCAAGGAGCTGCGCGGCCACATCAACTCCTTGCGCAAGGAGATGGCCAGCGCCGAGGGCCAGCGCGCCGATGCCGCCGACCAGCTGAAGGACGTCGAACTGGCGATCTCGACGACGCAGCGGGAAATCCGCGAACTGGAGGCGCAGCGCAGCAGACTGCAGGCCACATTGAAGGACCTCAACAGAGAGTCGCAGGAACTCGAGAACCGGCTGCAGAGCCAGCGTGCGCAGCTTGAGAAACTGGTCTATCGGCAATACCTGCAGGGCAATCCCGACGCCCTGCGCCTGCTGCTCTCCGGCGACGAACCGAACCAGACGGCGCGCGACCTCTATTACCTGGCGGCCATCGGCCGCGCCCGCAGCACGCTGCTGCAAGAGATCGAAGCGAACCTGCAGCGCAAACAGGGCCTGGTCGCGCAGACCCGCGAACAGGCCGAACAGCTGACGGCCATCGAGGCCCGGCAGAAGGAACAGCACGGCAAACTTGTTGCGCAACGCGAGCAACGCAGCGTCGTGCTGAGCCAGATCTCGGCGAAAATCGCGCAGCAGCGGCGTGAGATCGGAAACTTGCAGCGTGACGAAAAGCGGCTCACACAACTGATCGAAAGATTGGCAACGCTGGCGAAACACGCCGAAGAGGCGCGCCGCGAGGCCAAGCCCGCGGCGCATCCGCCAAGGGTTTCGGCGGGCAAGGCGGCGCCCGAAATCGCCAACGACTACACGCCGGAGGCGGTGCGCGCCGGCAATTTTTCGCGTCTGAAAGGCGAATTGCGCCTGCCGACGCGCGGGGTGGTCAGCAACCGCTTTGGCGCGGCACGCCAGGAAGGCAGCACGTGGAAAGGCCTGTTCATCCGGGCCGCGGCCGGCAGCGACGTGAAAGCCATCGCCGGCGGCCGCGTGGTTTTTGCCGATTGGATGCGCGGCTTCGGCAATCTGCTGATCGTCGATCACGGCAGCGGTTACCTGTCGATTTACGGCAACAATGACGCGCTCGTAAAACAGCCGGGCGACGAAGTGCGCGGCGGCGACGTCATCGCTGCGGTGGGGAACAGCGGTGGCAATCCGGAATCCGGTTTATACTTTGAACTACGTTATCAGGGGCAAGCACTTGACCCGCTGAAATGGGTCAACCTGAAATGACAGCGCTGTGGCGCAGGCCTTGGAGAAATATCGATGGGTAAGTTGAAGCAAGCTGGACTGATTTGTGCCGGACTGGTCGGCGGCGTGCTGATCAGCCTGCAATTTTCGGCAATGGCCGACAAGGAACCGCGCGCCACGGTTCCGATCGAGGAACTGCGAACCTTTGCCGAAGTGTTCAACGCCATCAAGCAGGGCTATGTCGAACCGGTCGACGACAAGAAGCTGATCACCTTCGCGATCAGCGGCATGCTCTCGAATCTGGATCCGCACTCGACCTACCTCGACGCGGATGCGTACAAGGAACTGCAGGTCGGCACGCAGGGCGAATTCGGCGGCCTCGGCATCGAGGTCGGCATGGAAGACGGGCTGGTCAAGGTCGTCTCGCCGATCGAGGACACCCCGGCCGATCGCGGCGGCGTCAAGTCCGGCGACCTGATCTTCAAGCTCGACGACACGCTGGTCAAGGGCCTGACCCTGTCCGACGCGGTCAAGCGCATGCGCGGCAAGCCGAAGACCCAGATCAAGCTGTCCATCCTGCGCAAGGGCGAAGCCAAGCCGATCGAGATCACCCTGACCCGCGAAGTGATCAAGGTGCAGAGCGTCAAATCCAAGCTCGTCGAAGACGGCTATGGCTACCTGCGCGTGACCTCCTTCCAGGAAAATACCGTTGCCGCCGTCGCCAAGAATCTGAATGACCTCTACAAGACCGGACCGCTCAAAGGCCTGGTGCTCGATTTGCGCAACGACCCGGGCGGCCTGCTCAATACCGCCATCGGCGTGTCGGCCGCTTTCCTGCCCGAAAAAACCCTGGTGACCTCGACCGACGGCCGCACGCCCGACGCCAAGCACCAGTTCTACGCCTCGCCCGAAGACTACCTGCGCGGTTCGCGCGAGGATATCCTGAAGACCCTGCCCGACGGAACGCGCAAGGTGCCGATGGTGGTGCTGATCAACGGCGGCTCGGCCTCGGCGTCGGAGATCGTCGCCGGCGCGCTGCAGGATCAAAAGCGCGCGGTGGTCATGGGCACTACCAGTTTCGGCAAGGGCTCGGTGCAAACCGTGCTGCCCCTGCCCGGCAACACGGCGATCAAGCTGACGACGGCGCGCTACTTCACGCCGTCCGGCCGCTCGATCCAGGCCAAGGGCATCGTTCCCGACATCGTCGTCGAGGAAAGCGCCAACGGCACGACCTCCGTGCGCCTGCGCGAAGCCGATCTGGAAAACCATCTGGAAAACAACAAGGACAAGGACGCCGCCGTCGCCAAGCCGCCGGTCAAGGCGCCGGCGCCCAAGGCGAAGAACGGCCCGGCCAAGGACGAAAGCGAAGATCCGGCCGAAACGCCAAGCCGCGAGCTGGCGTCGAAGAAGGATTACCAGCTCGGCCAGGCGATCAACCTGCTCAAGGGCCTGCAGATCATGCAGAGCAAGCCCTAGGCGCCGCGGCGGAGCGAGGCATGAAACGTCATCCGGCCGCCACGTCCCCGCAACCGGTAGCGCTGCGCAAGGAGCGCAGCGTGCTGTTCGCCAAGCTGCCGCCCGGACAGGTCCCGGAGGCCGGCGACTTCCTGCGCCGCTTCGAGCGCCTGGAAGTCGAGCCGCACATCGAGCGCCGCGCCGTCGATGTCGCCTACGACCTGCGCGATCATTCGCTCGAGGAAATCGAAACGGCGCTGCAGGACAAGGGCTTCCACCTCGACAGCACGCTGCTCAGCAAGTTGATGCGCGCGCTGATCTACTACGTCGAGGAAACGCAGATGCACAACCTGGAAAACCCGCAGCGCCCCCTCAAGAGCCCCCAGAACGAAGCCTACACGCACGCCTGGGAACGCCACCCGCACGGCGACCACGACGACACCCCGCCGGAATGGCGGGAGTACAAGTAAGACCCCGGTTAACCACAACGGGCACAACGCGCACAACGAGAACCTTTAAATATTCTTTTCGTTGTGATCGTTGTGCCCGTTGTGGTTAATTGATTTTTTCTCCGCCCCCATGAACGACGACCAGCTCCTGCGTTATAGCCGGCACATCCTGCTCGATGAAATCGGCATCGAGGGCCAGGCGAAGATCATCGCTGCGCATGCGCTCATCATCGGCGCCGGCGGCCTGGGTTCGCCAGCCGCGGTCTATCTCGCCTCGGCGGGCGTCGGGCGCATCACGCTGGTCGACGGCGACACGGTCGACCTGACCAATCTGCAGCGCCAGATTCTGCACCTCGCCGAACGTGTCGGGCAGCCCAAGGCCGTCTCCGGGCAAACGGCACTGGCCCAAATCAACCCCGAGGTCACGGCGGTCCCGATCGCCGAGCGCGTAGCCGGCGATCGCTTGGGCGAACTGGTCGCCGCCGCCGATGTCGTCCTCGACTGCTGCGACAACTTCGCCACGCGGTATGCCGTCAATCGAGCCTGCGTCAGGCATCGCGTGCCGCTGATCTCGGGCGCGGCGATTCGATTTTCCGGCCAGCTTTCGGTCTTCGATGCGCGGCGCGAGAACTCGCCGTGTTATCACTGCCTGTTTCCCGAAGGCGAGGATATCGAAGAAACGCGCTGCGCGGTGATGGGCGTTTTCGCGCCGCTCACCGGCATCATCGGCGCCCTGCAGGCGGCTGAAGCGCTGAAAGTGATCAGCGGCGCCGGCGAGCCGGCGGTGGGCCGCCTGCTGCTCTACGACGCGCTGACCTTGCAATGGCGCAGCGTGAATTTCGGCAAGGACCCGCAGTGCGCGGTGTGCGGCGATTTCGGGAAAGCCGGTTAGCCGCGAAGAGCATGAAGGACGCGCCCCCTGCGCCGCCCGACGACGATCAGGGCGACCGTCGCGGCGGCGACGGCCAGCATCGCCGGCTCGATCGCTTCGCCGAGCAGCAGCGCCGAAAAACCGAGCGTGATGAAGAGCTGGGTCAGTTGCACCTGGCTGACCTTGGCAATTCCACCGAGCAGCAGGCCGCGATACCAGAAGAAAAAACCGATCCACTGGCTCATCAGCCCGAGGTAGGCAAAGGCCAGCCAGGACGGCAGCGAAATGGCCGCCGGGTCGGCCGGCAGGTTGCGCACGAGCAGCAGCGAAGTGACCGGCAAACCGAGCAGCAGGGCCCACGAGATCACTTCCGGGCCGCTCATGTGGCGCGCGGCGAGCGCGCCGCAGGCGTAGCCGAGGCCGCCGAGGACGACGGCGATTAGCATCAGGACGTCGGTGCTGTGCAGCGTGCCGGCGGCGCGCGCCCAGGCGTAGCCGCACACCACCGCCGTGCCGCCGAGCGCGCACAGCCAGAAGCGGCGCGACAGCCGTTCGCGATTGAGGCGGGCGCCGATGATCGCGGTCGCCAGCGGCAGGATGCCATTGACGACGGCGGCATGGCTCGCCGGCACCGACTGCAGCGCGATCGTGTTGAGCAGGGGCCAGCCGAAGACGACGCCGGCGGTGGTGCCGACGAGGGGCCACAGGGCTTGCCGCGGCGGCAGCCGGGCGCGGCTGAGCAGCAGATAGGCGGCGCCGGCGCCGGCGGCGACGACGGCGCGGCCCGACCAGGCGAACCACGCCGACATCGCATCGCCGGCGAGCGCGAGCTTGGTCATCGGCATCGTCAGGCTGAACACCAGCATGCCGAGAATGCCGAGCAGCACGCCGCGCCGGGATGATTCCATTCTTGTTCTCGCTGACGGCAAAGGCGTGACCTTAGCACGACGGCGCTCGCCTTTCGCCGAGGATCATCGCTCGAGCCGGCATCGCCTCAGGCGGAATCGTCGACCGCGCCCGGCCGGCGTGGATAGGGCGACGGCGCTTCGACGCTTAAGGCACGGCCGCGCTCGAATTCGAATTAGGGAACATGTCATTGCCACCTGGCGAGGCGCGTTGATCTTTGCCTGAGCGTCGCTCGACGTCGACCCACAATGCGATCAATGCGCTCGACTGCCGGCGTTCCGCCCTTCGCCTCATTGCATTCAAGGACCCTTCACGCAAGGTCGTTCCGGATGGATCCACATCATCGGAATGCAGCGCGGCGCCTTGATCTTCGCCCGATCTTCGCTCAGCCGCAGGCGAAGGAGTCAAGTCCGCGCGCCGACCTTCCCCGCCATTTCTTTTCCGATGCCCGGAACCCATAATTTCGCTCCTGTCGAGTGCGGAGCTTGGACAGGGCGAAAAATCCTTCCGTTCATTTTCGGACCACGCCCGCGCGCCGGTGAGCGCAGTCGAAAAGCTTGACGTATTAGCGGCATCGGGATTGAACGGCGGACGACGTGGCTCGCATCGGCCAAGGGCGGTTCCTGCCCTGGCTTCACGAAGGCTGAGTCATGCGCGCCAGCAAACGCAGGTCGGCCCCGACCATGCGCACATCATGGATCGCCAGCCGCTGCCGGTTGTCGAGCGAAGCCAGCACCGGCAGGGCAAACAGGCCGCGTGCCGTGTCGCCGAGCAGGCAAGGCGCGAGATAAAGCAACAGCTCGTCGACGAGGCCCGCCGCCAGCAAGGCGCCGTTAAGGCGGGGACCGGCTTCGACATGCACTTCATTGACACCGCGCCGGCCGAGTTCGGCCAGCAGCGCCGCAAGATCGACCTGGCCGGCAGGATCGGGCAGTTGCAAAACTTCCGCACCGCGCGCGCGCAGCGCCATCGCCGCTTCGCCCGGAACGCTGGCGCAAGCCAGCAGCGCGCCGCCGTTCAGTACCCTGGCTCGCGGCGACATTTCGAGGCGGCTGTCGACGACCACCTTCAAGGGTTGGCGCGGCGTCTCGACCTCGCGCACATTGAGTTGCGGATCATCGCTGCGCACCGTGCCGATGCCGCTCAGGATGGCGCAGGCGCGGGCCCGCCAGCGCTGGCCGTCGAGCCGCGCCGCCGGGCCGGTAATCCACTGGCTGGCGCCGTTTTCGAGCGCGGTCCGGCCGTCGAGACTGGCGGCGACCTTGACGCGCACCCACGGCCGCCCGCGCGTCATGCGCGCAACGAAACCGATGTTGAGTTCGCGCGCCTCGCGCTCGAGCAGGCCGCATTCGCAGTCGATGCCGGCGGCCTGCAGCAAGGCGATGCCGCGCCCGGCGACCTGCGGGTTGGGATCCTGCATGGCGGCGACGACGCGGCCGACGCCGGCGGCGATCAGGGCTTGCGCGCAGGGCGGGGTGCGCCCGTGGTGGCTGCAGGGCTCGATGCTGACGTACGCTGTGGCGCCGCGCGCCGCGCTGCCGGCCGCCTGCAGGGCGTTGATTTCAGCGTGCGCCGAGCCGGCGCTGTGGTGCCAGCCCTCGCCGACAAGCACGTCCTTGCTAACGATCACGCAACCGACGCGCGGGTTCGGCGTGGTGGTATGGAGACCGAGTTCGGCGAGGCGCAAGGCGCGCGCCATGTATGCGTGATCGGCGGCGCTGAACATGCGAAGCCTGGCGCGCCTAGCGGCCACGCCGCTGCACGGGACGCGACACCTCGCGGACCAGATCGGAGAACTCGTCGACGTCCTCGAAGTTGCGGTAGACCGAAGCGAAGCGGACGTAGGCCACCTTGTCGAGCTTCTTCAACTCGCGCATGACCATCTCGCCGACTTTCTCGGAAGGAATTTCACGCTCGCCGAGGGTCAAGAGCTTCTCCTCGATGCGCGCGATCGCCGCGTCGACGGCCTCGACGGTCACCGGCCGCTTGCGCAGCGACAGCCACAGGCTGGCGGCCAGTTTCTCGCGCTCGAAATCGACGCGCGAGCCGTTCTTCTTGACCACTTGCGGCAGGCGGATTTCCGCCCGCTCGTAAGTGGAAAAGCGCTTGTCGCAAGTCAGGCAGCGGCGCCGGCGGCGGACGATGTCGCCGTCTTCATTGATGCGCGTATCCGCGACTGTCGTTTCGGACGCACCGCAGAAGGGGCACTTCATCGCCGCTCAGCCGTAAACGGGGTACTTCTT
This sequence comes from uncultured beta proteobacterium, assembly GCA_903917505.1. The sequence goes on from CAIXAY010000171.1 coordinate 15,181, forward strand.
GCACAGCGCGGCAACCTTGCCGCGCACTTGCGCGATCACCGCCTCGTCGTTCGGCGCATCGAGCACGTCGGCGACGAGGTGGGCGACTTCCTCGGCCTCGATCTCGGTGAAACCGCGCGTCGTCATCGCCGGCGTGCCGATGCGAATGCCAGAGGTGATCATCGGCTTCTGCGGATCCTTCGGGATGGCGTTCTTGTTGACCGTGATGTGCGCCTTGCCGAGCGCCGCCTCGGCCTCCTTGCCGGTGACCTCCTTGGCGCGAAAATCGACCAGGAAGAGGTGCGACTCGGTGCGCCCGGAGACGATGCGCAGGCCCCGTTCTTCGGACAGCACGCGCGACATGACGCGGGCATTGCTCATGACCTGTTCCTGGTAGAGGCGGAACTCGGGCGTCGCCGCTTCCTTGAAGGCCACCGCCTTGGCGGCGATGACGTGCATCAGCGGCCCGCCCTGCATGCCGGGGACGATCGCCGAATTGATCGCCTTCTCGTGTTCGGCCTTCATCAGGATGACGCCGCCGCGCGGCCCGCGCAGCGTCTTGTGCGTGGTCGTGGTGACGACGTCGGCGTGCGGCAGCGGGCTCGGGTAGCAGCCGGCGCTGATCAGGCCGGCGTAATGCGCCATATCCACCCAGAAAATGGCGCCGACTTCCTTGGCCACCGCGGCGAAGCGCTCGAAGTCGATTTGCAGCGAATAGGCCGACGCGCCGGCGATCAGGATGCGCGGCTTGTGTTCGCGCGCCAGTGCTTCCATCTGGTCGTAATCGATTTCTTCCTTGGCGTCGAGGCCGTAGGCAACGACGTTGAACCACTTGCCCGACATATTGAGCGCCATGCCGTGCGTCAGGTGGCCGCCTTCGGCGAGGCTCATGCCCATCAGCGTATCGCCCGGCCTGGCAAAAGCCATCAGCACCGCCTGGTTGGCCTGCGAGCCGGAATTCGCCTGGACGTTGGCGGCATAGCCGTGCTCTTCAGCGTCGAAGAGCTTCTTCAGGCGCGCGATGGCCAGCTGCTCGGCGATGTCGACATATTCGCAGCCGCCGTAGTAGCGCTTGCCCGGATAACCCTCGGCGTATTTGTTGGTCAGTTGCGACCCCTGCGCTTCCATCACCGCGCGGCTGACGTAGTTCTCCGACGCAATCAGTTCGATATGCTCTTCCTGGCGGCGATTTTCGCTTTCAATCGCCTTCCAGAGTTCGGGATCCACCTTCGCCAGCGTTTCTTTCGCGGAAAACATCGTAGCCTCACAAGCCGTTGAAAAGAAGCCGATTGTAACAGAGGACAGAGGACAGAAGACAGAAGACAGAAGACAGAATGGTATCCGCGCCCGCAGGGCGCGCAAGAATTACTGTCCTCTGTCCTCTGTCTCCTGTCTTCTGGGAACCGTTTCGCCCCAGGACTCGATGCGCCACAAGTCGGCGCCGATCACGACCCAGTTGATGCCGGCGTTGGGAATCGGGTGGTCGCGCGGCGCGTCGACCGGCAAGCCCAGCGCCTTGCGGTAAATCACATCGAGCACGCCGCCGTGCGTGACGATGACGATGGTCTGGCCGCGGTGGCTGCGGGCGAGACGTTCGATGCAGTCGACAATGCGGCGCTGATGCTGGCGCCGGCTCTCGCCGCCGCCGGGCGCGGCATAGTCCGGATCGCCGCTGGCAAAGGCCTGCGCGTCGTCGGCAAAGCGTGCGGCGACCTCGTCCAGCGTCAATCCTTCGCAGCGGCCGAAGTGCCGCTCGCGCAGCGCCGGGTCGAGCCGCAAGGGCAGGCGCAGCGCAGCGGCGATGGGCTGGGCCGTTTGCCGGGCGCGCACGAGGTCGCTGCTGTACAGCGCCGCCGCCGGGCAATCGGCGAAATAAGGCCCGAGGCTTGCCGCCTGCGCCTCGCCGAGCGCATTCAGGGCGAGGTCGATCTGCCCCTGCATGCGCTGTTCGATGTTCCAGTCTGTCTCGCCGTGGCGGACAAAGCAGATCCGGGTGGTGGTCATATCGTCAGGTCATGGATCAAAAAAGCGTCGCGATTACAAAGCCATGCGCCCGTCTCGCGGATGCGCAAAAACGATCGCCGCGGTGGTGGCAGGCGCTTATTCTATGCGATAATCACCCACCGCTTTTTTGCAGACGCTTCCCGGCGGCGCATAACGATCCGGGACGGACAGCCGATTCGCCGACGCCGGCAGTTTCCCGTCCGAAAAATATTGTTTGATCTTCTCCAAGGATTTCCCGTGCATGCCCTACTCAAGCTATCGCGCCAGATCGATGCGTTGACCGAACGCATCGGCAAGTACGCTCCGTGGCTGATTCTGGTCGTGGTGTTGATCAGCGCCGCTAACGCCGCGATGCGTTACATCTTCGACTACAGCTCGAACGCCTTTCTCGAGATCCAGTGGTACCTGTTCGGCCTGATCTTCCTGTCCTGCGCGGGCTATACCCTGTTGCGCAACGAACATGTGCGCATCGACATCATCTCGGGCCGCTTTTCCAAACGCGGGCAGGCCTGGATCGACATTTTCGGGTTCATCTTCTTCCTGATGCCGATGGCCATCGCCATCATGATACTTTCCTGGCCGGTATTCGTTCATACCTTCCTCGAGAGCGAGATGTCGAACAGCGCCGGCGGCCTGATCGTCTGGCCCGCCCGCCTGATGGTTCCGGCCGGCTTCTTCCTGCTGATCATGCAGGGCGTTTCCGAATTGATCAAGCGCGTCGGCTTTCTGCTGGGACTGTGTCCGGACCCGACCGAAAAACACAATGCCCTGACCGCGGAAGAGGAACTCGCGCTCGCCATCAAAGCCAACGCCGCCAAAAAGGGAGAAGCCTGATGGTTGCCTTCCTGATTGCCAACATGGCGCCGATCATCTTCGCCTCGATGATCCTGTTCCTGCTGGTCGGTTTCCCGGTGGCTTTCGCGCTCGCCGCCAACGGCGTCGTTTTCGGCCTGATCGGCATCGAGCTCGGCCTGATCGGCCCGCAGATTTTCCAGGCCTTGCCCGATCGAATTTACGGCGTCATGGCCAATGAAACGCTTCTGGCCGTGCCCTTCTTCACCTTCATGGGATTGATCCTCGAACGCTCGGGCATGGCCGAAGACCTGCTCGATACCATCGGCCAGCTGTTCGGCGCGGTGCGTGGCGGCCTGGCCTACGCGGTCATTTTCGTCGGCGCGCTGCTCGCCGCGACGACCGGCGTGGTCGCCGCCTCGGTGATTTCGATGGGGCTCATTTCGCTGCCGATCATGCTGCGTTACGGCTATGACAAGCGGCTTGCCACCGGCGTCATCGCGGCCTCGGGAACGCTGGCGCAGATCATCCCGCCCTCGCTGGTGCTGATCGTCATGGCCGACCAGCTCGGCAAATCGGTCGGCGACATGTACAAGGGCGCCTTCATTCCGGGACTGACACTGACCGGCCTCTATGTCCTCTATGTCATCCTCGTCTCGATCTTCCGCCCCGCCTGGGTTCCGGCGCTGCCGCCGGCCGCGCGCGTCTTCCGCGAGCCGAGCGGCAAGACCGGCGGCGCCTCGCTGCTGGTGCTGACGCTCGTCTCCGTGGCCGCCGCCATCGCCTGGGGCAAGATCCTGCCGGCCGATGCGCCGCTCGATGAAGTGATCGTCCTGTGCACCATGGTCGGCATCGGCGTCCCCTTCGTCTGCGCGCTGATCAACAAGTTTCTGAAGCTCGGCCTGCTGTCGGCCATGGCGGAAAAAGTGACCTTCGTGCTGATCCCGCCGCTGGCGCTGATCTTCCTCGTGCTCGGCACCATCTTTCTCGGCATCGCGACGCCCACCGAGGGCGGCGCCATGGGCGCCACCGGTGCGCTGGTCATGGCCTTCATTCGCCGCCGGATGAACCTGTCGCTGCTCAAGCAGGCGATGACCAGCACGGCCAAACTAACTACTTTCGTCGTCTTCATCCTGATCGGCGCGCGCGTTTTCTCGCTTACCTTTTACGGGGTCGATGGCCACATCTGGGTCGAGCATCTGCTCGGCAACCTGCCCGGCGGCCAGGTCGGTTTCCTGATCGTGGTCAACCTGCTGGTTTTCGTGCTCGCCTTCTTTCTCGACTACTTCGAGCTTTCCTTCATCGTCGTGCCCTTGCTCGGCCCGGTGGCACAGAGCCTGGGCATCGACCTGATCTGGTTCGGCGTGCTGCTCGGCGTCAACATGCAGACCTCGTTCCTGCATCCGCCCTTCGGCTTCGCGCTGTTCTTCCTGCGCTCGGTCGCGCCGGCATCGGTCAAGTCTTCCGACATCTACTGGGGCGCGATTCCCTTCGTCCTGATCCAGATCATCATGGTCGGATTGATCATCTCTTTCCCGCAGCTCGTCACCTCCGGACTCGACAAGGCCAGTACGGTCGATTACAAATCGATTCAAATCGAACTGCCGGAAACCAATTACGACCAGCCGGAGGAGGCGCCGGCGCTCCCGCCCGAAAAGAAGAAATAAGCGAAGTCCGAGCGCAAAAAAAACGGGGGCAAATGCCCCCGTTCTCATTTCAGCGAGCTTACGATTTGCGGCTGTACATGAATTTGGCGAATTCGTTTTCAGCGACCCGGAACCAAAAATTCTGTTCGTCCAGGAATTTCTTGTAGTCGTCGTAAATCAATTTGAATTCCGGGTTCTTCGCCGAGGTTTCCGCGTAGTACTCCATGGCGGCCTTGTAGCTCGCCTCCATGACATCCTTCGGGAAAGGCAGCAACTTGGTACCGGAAGCCAACAGCTGCTTGAGCGCCGCCGGATTGGCCGCATCGTAGCGCGCGCACATCTCGGTGTTGGTATCGGCACAGGCAGCTTCGACGATCGCCTGGTATTCCTTGGGCAATTCGGCCCACTTCTTGGTGTTGATGTAAGTAGAGATTTGCGGGCCGCCTTCCCACCAGGCCGGATAGTAGTAATACTTGGCCACCTTGTTGAAGCCCAGCCGCTGGTCGTCATACGGCCCGACCCACTCGACGGCGTCGATCGTGCCTTTTTCCAGCGCCGGATAGATGTCGCTGCCGGCGATCTGCTGCGGCACCACGCCCAGCTTGGCCAGGATCGCGCCGGCCAGGCCGGCGACGCGCATCTTCAGGCCCTTAAAGTCGGCGACGCTCTTCATTTCCTTGCGATACCAGCCGCCCATCTGCGCGCCCGTGTTGCCGCTCGGGAAAGCGATGATGTTCGATTTGGCGAAGAAGTCGCCCATCAGCTTGGCGCCGTTGCCGTGCCGATACCACGCCGTCGTCTGGCGCGAATTCATGCCGAACGGAATCGCCGTGTCGATGCAATAGGTCGGATCCTTGCCGAAATAGTAGTAGGAACAGGTGAAGCCCATTTCCACCGTGTTGTCCCTGACCGCGTCATGCACGCCCGGGCCGGGAACGATCTCGCCGGCGGCGAACAACTGGATCTGGAACTTGCCGCCGGTCATTTCGGAAATGCGCTTGACCAGGAACTCGGCCGAGCCGTGCAGGGTGTCCAGGCTTTTCGGGAAACTCGATGCGATCCGCCACTTGATGGTCGGGGCATTCTGCGCCAAGGCCGGCAGCGCTACGGTGCCGGCGGCGAGACCGACGCCGGCTTTCTTCAAGAAGGAACGTCTTTCCATGGTATTTATTCTCCGGAAGTTAAGAACCGATATGGAACAACCGAATGATTATAGCGAAAGCCCGTAGCCCTTGAACGGGCTTTTTTTGCCGGCCTTGTCGGCCCGACCCAAGGCGATCGCAGGCTGGGCCGCTCAGCTTCCCGCGACCTTCATCTGCTCGACGAGAATCGAGCCGACTTGCTTGGAGCCGCGCATCAGCACGTCGCTGCCGACCGCCGCAATATGGGCGAACATGTCGCGCAGGTTGCCGGCGATGGTCACTTCCTCGACCGGGCGCACGATCTTCCCGCCTTCGACCCAATAACCGGCTGCGCCGCGCGAGTAGTCGCCGCTCACGTAATTGACGCCCTGCCCGAGCAGTTCGGTGACCAGCAGGCCGCGCCCCATTTCCTTGAGCATGGCCTGGAAATCGCCGTGGCTGGGATGCACGATCAGGTTATGGCTGCCGCCGGCGTTGCCGGTCGTCGGCATGCCCAGTTTGCGCCCCGTGTAGACGCTCAGGAAATAGCCCTGCACGACGCCATCGACGACCACTTCGCGGTCATGCGTGGCGACGCCCTCGCTGTCGAAGAAGCTGCTCGCCAGCGCACCGCGCAGATGCGGGCGTTCGCTGATCCGCACTTGCTTCGAGAAGATCTGCTGGCCGAGGCTGCCTTCGAGAAACGAGGTCTTGCGGTACAGGCTGCCGCCGCTGACCGCGTGAATGAAGTTGCCGATCAGCGAGGCAGCCAGCGGCGCTTCGAACAGCACCGGCACCTTGCAGGTGCGGATCTTGCGCGCGCCGAGCCGGGCCAGCGCGCGCCGCGCCGCGTAGTCGCCTATCGTTTCGGGCGCGGCGATTTGCCGCGCGTCGCGCGCCGTCGAATACCAGTCGTCGCGCTGCATCTTCTCGTCCTTGCCGGCGATCACCGAGGCCGAAATGTAATGCCGTGAAGTCGGGTAGCCGCCCATGAAACCTGCGCTGTTGGCCGAAACGAACTGCCCTTCCTGGATCGAGACCGTCGCGCCTTCCGAGTTCGTCACCTGCGGGCTGACGGCGAACGCCGCCTGCTCGCAGCGCTGCGCGATATCGATCGCCGCATCGACGGAGATCAGCCATGGATGGTAAAGGTCGAGGTCGGCAAAGCCTTGCGCCCGCGTCGCCAGCAGATTCGCCTCCGGCAATCCGGCGCAGGGGTCGGCGGCGGTGAAGCGGGCGATGTTGAGCGCGGCGTCAACGGTGTCGCGCACCGCCGCCGCGGAAAAATCGGAGGTGCTGGCGTGGCCCTTGTGCTGGCCCAGATAGACGGTGACGCCGATGCCCTTGTCGCGGTTGTATTCGATGGTCTCGACCGCGCCGCAGCGCACGCTGACCGACTGCCCGAAGCCTTCCGAGACATCGACCTCGCAGTCGCTGGCCCCCGAGGCTTTGGCCAGCGCGAGAACCCGCTGGGCGAATTCCTGCAGACTGGCGAGCGGCTGGCTGAAACGCGATTCGGATGCGGCGGACGGCGGGGATAGCGACATGGGATGACAATGCTCGCGGGGAAAGTCGCTATCATAGCAGTTCCCCGGCGCCGACCTGCCCGGGCACGGCCGCACCGACGCGCCAACTTTCAATAGAAGACCCGATGACCACGCACGAAGAAGAAGCGCAGCCGATTTCGAAAACCAAGCGCAAGCAGGAGATGGACGAGTTGCAGGCGCTCGGCGAAGAGCTCGTCACGCTGTCGCCCGAACGGCTCAAGAAAATCGAGCTTTCCGAGAATTTGCGCGACGCCATTGGCGCGGCGCAGCGCATGACGCGGCCCGACGAAGCCAGGCGCCGGCAAATGCAATACATCGGCAAGCTGATGCGCGACGCCGAGGTCGAGCCGATACGCGCCGCGCTCGCCCTGCTGCGCGGCGAATCGGCGAGCGAAACGGCGAAGCTGCATCGCCTCGAGCGCTGGCGAAGCGAACTGCTCGCCGACGAAAAAGTGCTGCACGAAATCGCCACCCGCTATCCGGCGGCCGACCTGCAGCACCTGCGCTCGCTGCGCCGGGCGGCGCTCAAGGAAGCGGAGCTGAACAAGGCGCCGCGCAGTTCGCGTGCGATTTTCCAGTTTCTCAAGGATCTTGCGAACGAAGCGGATGGCGCGAATCCGGATGCCCAGGCCGACAGCGACGCGAGCTGAATGAGCAGCATCATGCCCCGTCTCCGCCTCGCCCTTGCCGCCATGTTCGCCAGCGTCTTGCAGACTATCGCGAAGCTTAAAATCTTTTAGTTCGATGCCCTGATGGACAATGCCGATTTACGCGCCGTCTGGCTCACCCTGCAACTCGCCGGAACGGTGACCGTGCTGCTGCTCCTGATCGGCACGCCGATCGCCTGTTGGCTGGCGCGCACGCGCTCGCGGCTGAAGGGCGTCGTCGGCGCCGTGGTCGCCTTGCCGCTGGTGCTGCCGCCGACGGTCATCGGCTTCTATCTGCTGGTCGCGCTGGGGCCGAAGGGGCCGCTCGGGCAGCTGACCGAAGCGCTCGGAATCGGTCTCCTGCCCTTCACCTTTCCGGGACTGGTCATCGCCTCGGTGTTCTATTCGCTGCCCTTCATGGTCCAGCCGCTGCAGAATGCCTTCGAGGCAATCGGCGAGCGCCCGCTCGAAGTCGCCGCGACGCTGCGCGCCAGCCCATGGGACGCGTTCTGGTCCGTGGCCGTGCCGCTCGCCCAGCCGGGATTCCTGTCCGGCGCCATCCTGAGCTTCGCGCACACGGTCGGCGAGTTCGGCGTCGTACTGATGATAGGCGGCAATATTCCGGACAAGACGCGCGTCGTTTCGGTGCTGATCTACGATCACGTCGAGGCGCTCGAATACGCGCAGGCGCACGGCCTTGCCGGCGCCATGCTGGCCTTCAGCTTCATCGTGCTGCTAACGCTCTACACCCTGAATCCGCGCGCCGTAAGGACGGTATCGTGAGCCACGGCATCCGCGCCCGTTTTTGCATCGCGCGCGGCGATTTTCGCCTCGACATCGATCTCGAACTGCCCGCGCGCGGCATCACCGTGCTGTTCGGCCACTCCGGTTCGGGCAAGACCACCTGCCTGCGCGCGATGGCCGGGCTCGAACGCGCGCCCGGCGGCTTTTTTTCCATCGCGGACGAAATCTGGCAGGACGAGGCGAACGGCGTTTTCGTGCCGACGCATCGCCGCGCGCTCGGCTACGTTTTCCAGGAGGCGAGCCTCTTTCCGCATCTCTCGGTCGAGCGCAACATGGCCTTCGGTCAACGCCGCGCGGGCAATGGCGCAGCGCGTGACGAACTCGATTCGGTCGCCGACCTGCTCGGCATCGGCGCTTTGCTCGAGCGCCGGCCGGACAGCCTTTCCGGCGGCGAACGCCAGCGCGTGGCCATCGCCCGCGCACTGCTCGCCGCGCCGCGCCTGCTGTTGATGGACGAGCCGCTGGCGGCGCTCGATTTCAAGCGCAAGCGCGAAATCCTGCCCTATCTCGAACGCCTGCACGACGAACTGGCCATCCCGGTCATTTATGTCAGCCACGCGCCGGACGAAGTGGCTCGCCTCGCCGATCATCTGGTCCTGCTCGAAGAAGGCCGGGCCGTGGCCAGCGGGCCGCTCTGCGATACCCTGGCGCGCACCGACCTGCCGCCGGCTTTCGCCGACGATGCCGGCGTCGTCATCGAAGCCACGCTCGCGGGAAACGTCGCCGACAATCTCGCACAGCTCGATTTCGCCGACGGCACGCTGCAGGTCGGCCGGCGCCCCGAAGCGCCGGGCAGCCGGCTGCGCTGCCGTATCCACGCCCGCGATGTGAGCATCGCACTCGAACGGCCGCGCGCCTCGAGCATCGTCAACATCTTGCCGGCCACCGTCACGGCCGTCGCCGCGACCGACACGCCGGGGCATGTGCTGGTGCAGATGCGCGTCGGCGGCACGCCTTTGCTCGCGCGCATCACCGAGCGCTCGCGGCGCGAACTGGAGCTCGCGCCCGGCCAGGCCGTCTGGGCGCAAATCAAGGGCGTGGCGCTGCTGGCTTGAACGGGAATCGTCACACCGGCGAACGCCGGTGTCCAGTTTTCAGGCCCACTGGGTCCCCGCCTTCGCCGGGACGACGGTCGGACTAGGTCGCCGCTTGTTGGCGATAGCGGCCAAGCTCCAGACTGATGCCGATTTTCTCGAGCTCGATCGGAATCAATACGAATTGCTGTTGCCCGTAGCTGAACTCGAGGTTCACGCGCACGTCGAAACTTCCCGCCGGCATGACCAGCCGGGCTTCGCCCGGCACATCGCCGTCGCGCAGCCAGATGCCCGGAATCGCGCCGGTCGCCGAGAAACCCGCGCTGCGCGGCCGCAGGTCGACACTCTGCGCGTGGCGGGACAGGGACTGGATGCCGACGTTGGCATGCCCGTCGGACTCCTTGCTGAAGCGCCTGACCACGCCGAGCACCCAATTCTCGCCGCCCTCGGGCTGGATGCACAGCAAGGTGCCGATCTTGAGCCAGTCGCCGAGTTCATCGACACCGGCGCCAAAGCCGCCGATGCTGACGTTTTCGACGACCCAGCTCTCCGCGACGTGCTCCTTGCCCAGACGCGCGATATCGCCGGCGAAAACGGTAAAGCAGTCATCGAAACCGCGCAGCACGGCGATGCGTGTTTTCACCGCGTGGCGCGGATGCTCGCGCTGCGGCGGATCGGGCGCCCAGTACAGGGCCAGATGACGCAGCACCGGCAGCAGGACCCTGGCCTGGTACTCGCCGCCCAGATTGAGATCGGTGGGAACATTGCCGCGTTCGACTTCACGCAGCAGCTCGCCCAGGGCCTGCGGCGCGTTGCCCGGCGCGAAGAAGCGCAGCGTTGCGGCCAGCCGCTCGGGATGACGCGCCAGCCGCGCCGGCGGCGAACCGCTGGCGGCGTCGATCCAATAGACGCTGTCCGTCTGGCAATTGGCCGAGAAAACGAAACCGGGCAGGAAGCGGGTGATCAGCTTGTCGGCCAGTTCGATCTCGAGCGGCATCAGGCTGTCCATCGACGACGAATAGAAAATCAGCGCCTGCAGGTATTGCTGCGCGACCGTCGTGAACTCCGCTTGCGCCGGATAGAGTTGGACCGACTTCTGCGCGTAGCCCGCGGCCTCCGCCGCCAGAAAAGGCCGCCCAAGTCCGCGCCACAAATCTTCGCCGATCAGCCCGTAGCGGTACTTGACCCATTTCAGCTGCGCGGCGCGCGCCGCCATGAGGCGCGTCGCGGCAAGCGGCAGCGACGATTTCAAGGCCTCGCTGCCACGCTCTTTCGGATTCTGCTGCGCGCGCTCGATGGCGCGCGCGTAGCGGCTGGAGACCTCGCCGCAATAGTTGTAGCACATGGTCCACATGCGGCGCTCATCGCTCTTCGACAGCCGCGGCGAGGTCAGGTAATCGCGCGCCACGCGGCGCAAGTGAGGCTGCGCCGCTTCGTCGAGCTGGCGAACCACATCGAAGAAGTGGTCAACGCGGAAATCGTCCGCGCTCTGCAGCGATTCGAGCCAGCCGTAAACCTCGTCGAGCGCCTTGAACGCATTATCGGCAGGCAATTCGGCGAGCACGCGCTTGAGTTCCTTGCCATCCCCGAGCGGATGTTCGGGGCGCGACGAAAAAAGTTTCAGCATGATGGCGACCAATCCTTGATCACGACCGAGGGAATCGGATTTGATATCCCGCTAGTATAGGGCGGCTGGCAAAAGCCGCAAGCCGGTGAAGCAATCGTCGGCGCGCGAATATGGGGCCGGAGCGTCGGCTATCCATTACAATTGGCGGATCAGCGCGCAACGCTCGCCGCCGCAGCGCCGCGCCGAACAAGGGCTGGGGAAGGCCGCAATGAAACAGTATCTCGACCTCGTGCAGGATATTCTGGACAACGGTTCCTGGCAAAGCAACCGCACCGGAACGCGCACGCGCAGCGTCCCGGGCGCGATGATGAAGTTCGATTTGCAGCAGGGTTTTCCGGCGGTGACCACCAAGAAGCTCGCGTTCAAGTCGGCGATCGGCGAACTCGTCGGCTTTCTCCGAGGCTACCGCAACGCCGCCGATTTCCGCGCGCTCGGCTGCAAGGTGTGGGACCAGAACGCCAATGAAAACGTGTCGTGGCTAGCCAATCCCTACCGGCTTCAGGCCGATGATCTGGGTCCGGTGTACGGCGTGCAATGGCGGCAGTGGCCGGCGTACAAGCTGATCGATATCGGCCAGGCGCAAAGCGCCGAGCAGGTCGCCGATGCACTGTCGCGTGGCTACCGGCACATCGGTACCGTAGACAACGCCGACAGCGGCGGTACCGGCATCCTGCTCTACAAGGCGATCGACCAGCTGCGCCATTGTCTCGACACCATCATCGCCGACCCGGGCAACCGGCGCATCCTGTTCCACGGCTGGAACCTCGCACAGCTCGAGGAGATGGCGCTGCCGCCCTGCCATCTGCTCTACCAGTTTCTGGTCAGCGCGGAGCGGCGGGAAATCTCGCTGTGCCTGTACATCCGCAGCAACGACGTCGGCCTCGGAACGCCGTTCAACCTGACCGAGGGCGCGGCCCTGCTGCACCTTGTCGGACGGCTGACCGGCTATGCGCCGCGCTGGTTCAGCTATTTCATCGGCGACGCGCACATTTACGAAAACCACCTGGGCATGCTCGAGGAACAGTTGCAGCGCACGCCCTATGCGCCGCCGAAACTCATTCTCTCCGACCGAATCCCCGACTATGCGCTGACCGGAAAATACGAACCGGAATGGCTTGAAAAGGTCGAGCCTGGCGACTTCTCGCTCGACGGTTATCAGCACCATGCGCCGCTGACCGCGCCCATGGCGGTGTGAAGGCGGGCGCGATGCTTTCGCTGATCGCCGCCGTCGCCAGCAACCGCGCCATCGGCAAGGGACAGCAATTGCTCTGGCATCTGCCTGACGACATGCGCCATTTCCGCGAGACGACGCGCGGCAAGCCGGTGATCATGGGACGCAAGACCTGGGAATCGCTGCCGGCGGCTTTCCGTCCGCTGCCCGGGCGGCGCAACCTGGTGGTCAGCCGCAACCCGGCCTATCAGGCGCCCGGCGCGACGCTCGCCGCTTCGCTTGAAGACGCACTGCGCGCGGCGGCGGATGCCGCCGAAGTATTCGTCATCGGCGGCGCCGAACTCTATCGGCAGGCGCTGCCGCTGGCCGCCCGGCTGTATCTGACCGAAGTCGCCGCAAGCGCCGAAGGCGATGCCTTCTTCCCGGAGCTCGCGCCGGACGACTGGGAGGAGATTGCACGTGCGCCGGGGCACAATGAATCCGAGCCGGCATTCGCCTTCGTCATCTACCAGCGCCGCAGCTGAGCCAAAGCCCTCACGCCGGCAGCGGCGGCACGTCAAAATCGGCCGGCGGCACGCCGGCGGCGTGGCGCGCCCACATCGCTTCGTAAGCCTGTTCGTAGAGCCTCACCTTGTAGGGCGTGTCGAATACCCGCGTCGTGCTGCGCGCGCGCATCAGGCTGCGCACCACCGCCTGGTGCCCGGCCCGGTCATTGGCTAGGTCGGCCGCTTTCTCAATGTAGGCCGCGCTGGTCAGGGTGATCAGTTCAGGCAGGCCCAGGCAGTCGAGGAAGACGGCGCTCAGCGATGACGCCGGCGTATTGCCTCGCCGGGTGAGGACCGGCAAGCCCATCCACAGGGCATCGAGCGCCGTCGTATGCGCGTTGTAGCCGAAGGAGTCGAGGAACAGGTCGGCGAGGCGCAGGCGCGCCAGATGCCGCGTGTTGTCGGTGTCCGGCGCGCGGATCAGGCGTTCCGGCGCGACGCCGTGGCTCACCGCGCTGGCGACGCAACGCGTCCACAGGCGCTCATTCGAGGCGCGCAGCCAGAGTACCGAACCGGGCGTCGCGCGCAGAATTTCCATCCAGGCGACAAAGAGTTCCTCGTTGATCTTGTAGTCGGTATTGAACGAGCAGAAGACGAAGGCGCGCTCGGGCAAGCCGCAATCGCGCCGCGTCGGGGCCATCGTCCAGGGCGCCAGCGGCGCGCCGTAGGGCCAGTAAAGATCGGCGAAGCGAACGCGCTTTTCGAAGCGCGCGGCGCCCGGCGCCTGCGTGCCCGCATCGAAGTGATCGCCGGCCGCCTGGCAGAAGCGGTAGTCGAGGTAGGGCGCGTCGAGCGCGCCGACCACGCCGACGTGCGCGACGCGCAGCGGCGCCGGCCGCAATTGCAGGATGCCGTTGCGCGTGCCGTCGAAGAAACCGCCGAACTGGACCAGGATGTCTATGCTATCGTCATGGATGCGCTGCGCCGCCTGCCGGTCATTGAGCGCCGCGAGCGAAACGAAATGGTCGCAACCGGCGACGATGTCGCGGCGTACCGCGCTGCCGTCGTCGGCGCCCAGGCAATAGGCGCTGACCGAAAAACGCGTGCGGTCGTGCTGACGAAAGACGTTTCTGAACAGATAGGCCGAAGGATGGTCGCGGAACGCCGGCGAAAGGTAAGCGAGCCTCAGCCGCCGCTTCTCCGCGGGCGGGCGCGGATGGGCAAAGAGCGGCGGCACGACCGCCTCGCGCGCCGCGACCTGGCGCGCGAGGCTGCGGTAGTCGGCGTAATCCAGGCCGATGGCCAGGGCATTGTAGGCGTGGATGGCCGGCACCGGCCGCCCGCTGTCGGCGCGCACCCGTGCGGCCAGCGCGCTCAATTGCTGCGCCAGCAAAGGCAGGCACGCCCACTCGCCGTGCCGATAACGCTCGAACAGCGCAGTCAGAAAGATGTCTTCGGCGGCAGTTGGCGAGAGGTTCAAAGTCTCTTGCGCCTGCGGGATCGCCGCGACCACCTGCGCGGGCAAGCGCAGCGCCTTCAACTCCGCCAGCAAGCGCTGCGCGTCGTCGAGTTGCCCGCACATGGCCAGCGAAACGACGCGCCCAAAAGCCGCCGGCAGATGCCCGGGCGAGAGCGTCTGGGCGCGGGCGAAAGCGGCGTCGGCGGCGAGCGGATCGGCGTCGGCGAAGCGCGCGTGTCCGAGCGCGCACCAGGCATCGGGCTGCAGCGGATGCGCATTGACGAGCCGGCTGGCGTGCGCGAGGGCGTCTTGCGGCAGGCCTTGCCGCAAAGCCTGCGCGCAGAGATTGAGGCGCGCCTTGAAATGCTGCGCGTCCAGTGCGAGCGCCTGCGCGTAGGACGCGCGCGCCGCGGGAAAATCGTTCGCCGCTTCGAGCGCGACGGCCAGATCGAAATGGCGATCGGCGCTATTCTCCCGGCGCAGCAGCGCGCGGAAAGCCGCCACCGCCTCGTCGGCGCGGCCGCCGGCAAGGTAGAGCACGGCCAGCGCATGCGCGGCGTCGCGGTCATCGGCATCGGCGGCGAGCACGCCGAGGACCAGCGCGATCGCCGCGCCGGTATCGCCTTGCGCATGGCATTGCCGGACCCGGCTGCGCCAGTCCGGCGCAGCGCCTTGCAGCGGATCGGTTTCCATCATGTCTCTCCCGGCAGGTCGCGCGTTGCGCGGCGGCGTGCCAACTGCGAGAATGATGCCCGAGGCGACACCATTAAGAAAGCCTCCAACGCCAAGCGCCCAGGAACCCCGTGCTGCCGACCTTTCCTTTCCATCTCGATGGCGAACCGTGCGCCTGGTTCGACGATGCGTTTTGCCACAGCCGGCTGACCGCGCAGCCGGTCGCCTATCTCGACGCCCTGCAAGACGATCTGCGGCGCATCGCCGCTGGCGAGCTGGCGATGGACTTGCCGCGCAAGCAGATCTTCAGCGACGGCGACGATTCGGGCCGCGCTGCTGACGCCGCCGCCGGCGATTTTCGCATCATGCCGTGCATCGTTCGCGGCCCGGGACGGATCACCAAGACGGTCAAGATCGTCGGCTCCAACTTTCATCGCCAGACCGTGCGCGAACACATGACGGTGGGCCGGGCGCTCTATCTCGATCCGCTGGAAAACTTCGTGCACAGCGAATTTGCCGCTTTCGCCCTGTCGTCGGCGCGCACCGGCGCCTGCGCGGCGCTCGCCCACCGCCTGCTGCACGGCGGCCGCAGCCTGACCCTGTTCGGCGCCGGGCCGGTGGCCTGGTACGCGGCGTTCTATCTGGCGAGCGACCGGCGCATCGATCGCCTGCGCCTCATCGACCCCGATGGCGGCAAGGCGCGCCGCACGCTGGCCGCACTCGTGCAGCAATTCCCGCACTTGCGCGGCGAACATCTGGCGGCACCGCCCGCCGTCGACGACAGCGAGACGGTGATCCTGGCGACCGACAGCCGGACGCCGTTCTTTGCGCCGGTTATGACAAATGCAAATCTGGTGATCAGCCTCGGCGCCGATTCGGATGAACAGAGCGAACTCGCCGCCGAATGGATAGGCGAGGCCGAACTGATCACCGACCTCGAGGACAGCGCACTGATCGGCGACCTCAAGCGCTGGCACGCCCAGGGCTTGCTCGCCGGCCGCGCGGCCTCGGACCTGCTCGCCCTGCTGCGCCAGCCAGAGCGCCCGCGCGCCGCGCGCATCGTCTTCGTGTCGACCGGCTCGGCCCTGCTCGACAACCTGACGATCCACTACCTGCTCGGCGCAACCGCGACTCAAACCGCGTCGGGCAGCAACGAGACGAAGTCCTCGAACTTGCCGCCGCCGGCGGGCGTCAGCGATTCGGCATAAGTGTAGCGGACCGAGAACTTGCCGCGCAGCAGCTCGCACAGTTCGGCCGAAAAGCGCTGCTCGGTCTCGCGCGGCATGGGCGTGGTTCCGGCCAGGCGCACTTCGATTTCGTCGAGACGATGCTGGACGATCTGGATCTGCCGGAAATCGGCGATCGGCTTCAAATCTTCGTAGGGAAAGGACGGCCAGTGGCTGCGGCCGCCGGGCAGGCGCAGCATGTTGCGCCGCCGCCCGGCGATGCGCTGCAGCACCGGCAGGCCGCGGCCGCAGGCGCACGCCGCGCCGGCCTGCGCGTAATCGCCGATCTCGTAACGCAGCAGCGGCATGGTGAAATTGTGCAGGGTACTGACCAGGACGCGGCCGATTTCACCGGCCGCGCACGGCGCGCCGCCCTCGTCGACGATTTCGACGAGCAGGTTCTCGGCCTGCACATGGTAGGTCTCGGGATGCTCGGGGCATTGCAGGGCGATGTTGCCGAATTCTTCCGACGAGTAAACGTCGGAGAGCGGCAACTGCCAGAGCTCGCGTGCCAGCGCGCGCAGATCGGGCGGCAGCATTTCGCCGAAGGTGGACAGTTCGCGCAGCGAGGGCACGCGGATCGCCCGCTCGCGCGCGCGCAAAAGCAGGCTGCGCAGATTGCTCGGGTGCGTCAAGAGATAGGCCGGCGCTTCGGCGCACAGCCAGTCGAGCTGGCGGTCGATGTCGGTGGCGATATCGAGCACGCTCGCCGGTCCGGTCACGAAAGCCGCCGACTCGACGCGGCCCCAGTCGAGGTGCGCGCCGCTCTGCACCTTGCTGCGGATCGCAGAGAACTTCGCCGACAGATCGCGGCGCTGCCAGAGGTGGTTGCGGACGATCAGCGCGCTCAGGAAGAGATGCGTCAATTCGTTGCCCAGCCCCTGCACCGGCATGCCGAGCGAACCGGTCGTCGAATATTCGAGGGGGCGGCCGTGCGCCTTGGGCGAATTCTCGACGATCAGTTGCGCGCGGCTGGACTGCACCGTCGCGCGCTTCAGAATAGGCAGCGCGCGCCAAGTAGCCGCGTCGAGTTTCCGGCCGGGCGACCAGCCGGCCGCCGCCAGGCGCTCGCGATAGAAATCCGAAGTCTGCCAGAGGAAATCGACGAGGACGTCGAGCTGCTGGAACTGCCTTGCTGCGAGTTCAGCCGGCGAGAGCCACTGGCTTTGCTCGAATTGGAAGAGCAGTGCGAGCAGTGTGGCGCCCGGCGTCGAAACGATGGCCGGCCAGGCGATGCCGGCGACGGTGGTACGGAAAGGCAGCATGGGCGATCAGCGATTCGGTAGAACGCGCGAAACTACGGCCCTTTCTTCAATGCCACTGCACCGCCGACTTGCTGAATCCCGTCGCTGAAGCCGAACGAGACACCAGCACGCGCCGCGCCGGCGCCAAAAAAGGCCCCATGGACGGATGCCGCTGAACAACCTGACGGCAGACAACCGCTGCCCGTCACCGGCACGCCGAGATCCGAGAAAAGACCGCCGGTCGCCGAAGAGATTCCGATCGGGCTGATCGAGTTCAGGTTATAGATACCGCTCGGGAGCGTCATGCCGATGTTTAGCGCAGTCACTTGCAAGAGGGTGAAGTTAACAGTCATCGAAGTCGTAACACTGTTGATGGTACCGGCGCCGACCGAAGAGCCCGTCACCCCGCCGCCGATCAGAGAGTACGATGCCGACGTGCCGCTCAGGGCGGCAAGATCGCTGTCGGCCGTCGGTATTCCAGTCACATAGTGCAGAATCGCGCCTTCGCTGGCGCCCAGGCCCGTGAATCCGGCGCCGCTCGTATCAATCCAGCGCCCCCAGGCGACAATGTTATCGTTGCCCTGAAATCCATCGCCCACCGGAATCTTATTCCCTCCGGCAACGTTGGCGCCAAGAACGCCTTCAGCGCTGGTGAAACTCGAAAGCGTGCCGTTCGGATCGATCGTCCCGGTGCCGATCGCCTTGTCGCTAAAGCTGCCGGGGCCGCAGCAGGGCGCCGAAAAGTCGACATGAGCGTATACGGTCGCGTAGGTCTGCGTCCCCGTGAGCAAGGCATGCGGCAGGCCGAGGTCGCCGCTCGAAAAGACCGGCCTCACGTCTTCCAGAATCTGCGCCGGCGGCAGGCGCGGATGGGTGTGCCGGCGGTGCGGCCGGCCATGCCCGCTGACGCCGCCCGATTCGCCGCTGCCGAGGATCACGCAGCCCTGGTCGTTGCAAACGATGACCGAACCCTCGCCGGTCGCCACGTCGAGATCTTCGCCGTTGAGGCTACCGACCCATTCGGTGCCGCGTATGCCGATCGTTGCGACGGTGGTCGTCACGCGGTAGTTGTCGCGGTTCGAGCGCCCGATGAGTCCGGTGATCGTGCGCAGCCCGCCCTTGAGCAGGCTGAAGAAGCCTTTTTCCTGGCCGTCGTCCTTGCCCGAATACTGGTAGTTGTCGATGCGAAACTCGGTCTGTGGCTGCAGCGAAACCATCGCGCCGTCGGAAAAGCGCACCTGCGCGCGGCCGCCTTCGCCGGTGCGTATGGTGTCGCCGTTGCCGATCTCGGCGCCGCGGGTCAACGGCCGCTGCACGCCGACGGTATCGACCGCGGTGACGCTGCCGACCGAGAAATCGACGTTGGCGACGCTGGCGGCGTAGGAACACACAGGGAATATCGCGGCCAGAGCCATCAGCAAGGCCGGGTTGCGCATACGGAAAATCTGTTGGGCGGTCATGACAATCTCCCGGGCGTTCAGAAGTCGCGGCGCAGGACAACCGAAGCGGCTTCGCGGTGATACTTGTTGATATCGATGTTCGATTCGTTGGCCGTCAAGGTGAGCCGCGGCGTCACCTTCCAGTAGCGGGCCGGCGTGTAGTTGACGCCGAGCACCAGATCGTACTGCGTGTCCTTGCGCGTCGTCAGGAAGGAAGGATCCTCGGCGCCATAGTGCCGGACCTCGATCGACCCGCCGACGAACAGCACCGTCTTCGCATTGAGGTTCATCTGCCCGCCGGCGCGCACGCCGCCGCCGTCGAAGCTGTTCCACGGCGCGCTGTCCTCGTGCACGCGCTCGGTCACGCCGTAGGCGCTGGCGAAGGCGACTTCGCCGCCGCGGTAGGCGTGGGCGAAAGCGCCGCCGGCGACCCAGCGGTCGGCGTCGCGCGGCGACTGGCCTGGATACTTGAGGTCCGAATACTGGACGAAGGCGCTCGCCTGATCGCGCGCGTTGATGTTGAATTGCCACTGCCCCGACAGGCCGGTCGCGGTGCGATAGCGGTCACTGGCCAATTCGTACTGGTTGAACTGGGCGTTGAGCGAGAAGACGCTGCGATCCTGCGTTACCATGACACCGGCATAGGCGTCGCCATTCAGGCTGTCGAACTCGCTGGCGCCGAAATTATTGCGCAGCACGCCGGACAGCCCGCCGACCAGCGCCACGTCATTGTTGATCGGCGTGCGCATCGTCACGCCGCCGCCGAGCGTGGCGAACCAGGCGTCGGTGGACTTGCTGCTGTCGGTCAGCGTGAACGGCGCGCCGCCGAAGGCCGGAACGGCGATCGAGCCCTTGGCCGTCGCCGCATTGACGTTGCTGTCGTAGCCGAACGAGGTTTCCAGGTAGCCGCGCAGCGTCGGCTGGGTCACGAGCTCGAGCCGATCGACGGCGTCGAGGAAGCGGTCTATGGTCACCGACACTTCGGGCGGAATGCCCTGCTTCTGCACGGTTTCAAATTCCTGCCGCGCCGTGTCGGTTTCGCCGAGCGCAAAGTAGGCCCGGGCAATTTCCGCGCGCGCCCGCGCATTGTTCGGCTGCACGGCAAGGACGCGCTCGAGGGCGAACACGGCCCGGGTATTCTGCCCGGCATCGATGGCCGCGGCACCGAACAGCAAGTCGAAATCCACGTCGCCGGCGCGCGCCGATTCGACCGGATCGAGCAGGCGGAATGCCTCGCTCGCCTTGCCCTGGTTCAGCAGCGCCTGGGCCTGGTCGGTCAACTCGTCGGCGATGGCTGGCAGCGCGAGGAAAGCCAGCAATACCGCAGCGGCTTTCAGGAATTTGTTCTCGATGAACCGGCCCCTATTTTTCTGGACACGAATTTGGGGTAAAACCGTGTCTGGAAAAAGGAGTTTGAAATGCTGAAAGAGAAGGATGAAACGGGGGTTGCGCCGGGGTTGCTGCAAGGAGCGCGTAGCGCGACTGGAG
>CAIXAY010000172.1 GCA_903917505.1 uncultured beta proteobacterium
AGCGCATTGTAGAACTTGCTCGAAATCGCGATGAAGACGGCATCGACCAGATGGCTGGTCATGACGATCGTCTTGGAAACTTCGTAGAACTTGGCGGCGCGGGCGCTCGGCAGCGGATTGTCCTGGCCGTCGATCGTTCCGGTCTGCAGCGCGAGATAGACTTCGCCGTAGGCCATCGGCATCGGCGTGGCGCCGAGGGCTTCGCCGAGGAACAGCCATTCCTTGCTCGACGGCATGCGCAGCTTGACGCCCTTGAGGTCGGCCGGGGTCTTGACGTTCTTGTCTTCGCGCAGCATCACCTGGCGGGTGCCGAGGTAGGCGGTGGCCAGCGGCGTCACTTCCATCTTCTGGATCACCGGCTTGAAGACTTCTTCACCGATCGCTCCGTTGAAGACTTTCTGCTGGTGGTCTACGTCGCGGATGATGTAGCCGGCCGTGAAGATCGAGAATTCCGGAACGATCTTGGAAATGTCCTGGGCCGAGATCGCCGACATTTCGAGGTTGCCGCGCGCCATGGCGGCAGGCTCGGTGCCCTGCTTGAACAGCGCGGCGTTGAGGTGGATCTGGACGTCGAACTGGCCGGGCGCGGACTTGTCCAGGTTGTCCTTGAACACCGTCCACATCTTGGCGTGCCAGTCGTCCGGAACGGCCGGCGTTGAAATGCGAATGATCTGCTTGGTCTGGGCCACCGCCTGCGGCGCGGCAAAGCCGAGGCCGAGCGCGACGACCACGGCGAGCGCGTTGATGCCGGCGCTGTTTAAGATACGTTGAAATGCTTTGCGGCTCATGATTGATCCCCTCCTTGCGTTACGATAAACATGGGCTGACTGCGCCCGACCTTGTAGTAAGTACCATGACTTCCCTCTCTGTACTTCCTGACGGCACCAGCCTGCTGGCAGCCCCGCAGCCCGGCTCCTGTTGCCTTTGCTACTTGCTCTGTCCGCTGCTATCGGCTTGCTGCGGCCATTCGCCCTTGCGGCCGTATTTCGCCTTGACGCTCTCGCCGTAAGCGGCAACCGACGCCGCGATGGCTTGCAACTGCTCCGCCGTGCTGCGGCCGGCGGCTTCGCGCGCCGCCGGAATCATGTGGCTGCACTCGCCGGCGTCCATGAAGCGCGCGGCTTCGAGCAGACCCGCTTCGTCCGCCGCCGGGATGGCGAGAAAGCCGTGCTTGTCGGCATGAATGAGCTGGCCGGGCTGCACGCGCCGGCCAAAGACTTCGACCTCGCAGCCCCAGCGCACCGGCCAGGAGTGCGCGTGTCCGACGCACATCCGGCGGGCCAAGGCCTTGAAGCCGGCGTTGCTCATTTCATCGACGTCGCGGATGCAGCCGTCGACGATGGTGCCGACGCAGCCGAGCGAACGGTGGATATTGGAATTGACTTCGCCCCAGAAGGACCCGACGAAATCCGGCTTGTCGAGGTCCTGCACGACGACGATCTTCGGTCCCGGCTGCGCGGCGACATAAGCCCAGTATTCGTTGAAGGCGTTGGCGTTGGCCTCCTTGTGCCGGCGTTGCGACGGCTGGCAGACGACGGTCACCGCATAGCCGACCATCACGCCCATCTGCGGCATGTAGTCGCGTGTCTCCTCGCGGTTGAACGCGTCTTTCGCGGCATCGCCGGCAGTGACCTGCTCCCAGCCGTTGTACACGGTCGGGGTGTTCCAGCGCTTGAGCTGCAATAGTTCAGAATGCTTGAGCATGTCTTTCCGAAGCTCCCCTCGCGTCCGAAAACGAATTGCCGCCCGCCCGCACCGCTGCGGCCACTCCCGGCAAGTCTTCAATCATCGTGCTAACTCGAGTTAGCACTCTACCCAATAATAAAATAAATACAAGTGCCCGCGTGCCCGCCGTGTGGAATTACGTTAGCGCGCGGCCCTCGCGTTCGGCAAGAAAATCCGTCAATTCGGCATGCGTCGGCATGCCGCCCTGCGCGCCGGCGCGCGTCACCGACAATGCGCTGGCCGCGCACGCCAGGCGGCAGAGCGCCGCCATGTCCAGTCCCCAGAAGGCCGCCAGCGCGCCGTTGAACGTGTCGCCCGCGCCGGTCGTGTCGACGGCCGCGACGGCGAAAGCCGGCTGGCGCCACAGCGTTCCCTGGCGGTCCGCAAACCAGGCGCCGGCGGCGCCCTGGGTCATGATGATGCGCTGCGGGTGGCGGGTCAGCAGCTGCCGCCAGTCACCGGTTTCATCGGCGAACAGCAGCGCCAACTCGTGTTCGTTGGGCGTCAGCAGCGTCGTCTGCTCGAGCAGGGCGGACGGCAGGGGAATCGCCGGCGCCGGATTGAGCAGGAAAGGCTTGCCGCAGCGCGCCGCCATCGCCGCCGCTGCCTCGACGGTGGCGAGCGGGATTTCGAGTTGGCAGAGCACCACGTCGGCGGCGGCAAAAGCGTCTTCACCGGCGAATATGTCGTCGGGCGTCAGCAGATTGTTGGCGCCGGGCACGACGACGATGGTGTTTTCGGCCCGGCTCACGGTGATCGCCGCCACGCCGGTACGCGCCGATTCGGACCGCCGGACACCGTGCGTGTCTATGCCTTCGCCGTTCAAGCGATCGACGAGTTCGCGTCCGAAAGCGTCGTCGCCGATGCAGGCGATCATCGCCACCTCTGCGCCGAGACGGCGCGCGGCCACCGCCTGATTGGCCCCCTTGCCGCCGGGAAAGGTCGAAAAGCGCTGGCCGAGCAGGGTTTCGCCCGGTGCCGGAAAGAGGCCGGTTTCGACGACCAGATCCATGTTGATGCTGCCGATGACCAATACGCGGTTCATGCCTGCCTTGAAAAAATATGCCCTTCGTATAAGGTAGCCGCTCTCGCCTTCACCCGAGGGGATAGGAAGCTATCACGATTTAGCACGGTAGTTTCTTTGTTCAAATCGCCGTTGTCAAGAAAATTTTGTATCCCGCGCCAGTCCAAGCTTCGCTGCGGCTCTCTTGACCGCAGGCGGGCGCATTCTTCTGCGCCCATCTTGATTCAGGGGCTTTTTCGCCCTAGAATTGCCGCTGCTGCAACGATTTAGCAGCCGGCATACGAATAATTAGCGAGGAGCGAATTGAAATGGTGGCAAGAAAAATCGAGGGCATCATCCCGGTCATGATTACGCCTTTCGTCGAATCCGGCGAAATCGATTATGCCGGGCTCGAAAGACTGATCGAGTGGTATATCGCCAAAGGCTCCGACGCCTTGTTCGCCGTCTGCCAGTCGAGCGAAATGCAGTTTCTCTCGATCGAGGAGCGCGCCGCGCTCGGCCGCTTCGTCGTCAAGCAGGCCGCCGGGCGCGTGCCGGTCGTGGTGTCCGGCCACATCAGCGACGACCCCTATAGCCAGCTCGAGGAATTGACCACCGCCGCCGGCACCGGCGCCGATGGGGTCGTGCTGGTGACCAACCACCTCGATCCGAAGAATCGCGGCAGCAAGACTTTCCTCGGCAACCTGCAATGGCTGCTCGACCGCCTGCCCAAGGACATGCCGCTGGGCTTGTACGAATGCCCGGCGCCGTACCGCCGCCTGCTCTCCGATGACGAGCTGCGATTCTGCGTCGATAGCGGCCGCTTCGTTCTGTTGAAGGACGTTTCCTGTGATCTGGCGACGGTGAAGCGCCGGGTCGCGCTGACCGCCGGAACGCCATTCGCGATTCTCAATGCCAACGCGGCCATCGCCTACGACGCGATGAAAGCCGGATCGCGCGGTTTCAACGGCGTGTTCACCAACTTCCATCCCGATCTCTACAAGTGGCTGTACAAATCCGGCGCGGCGAATCCGGCGCTGGCCGACGAGGTCTCGACCTTCCTGGTGCTGGCCGCCTTGTCCGAAGCCTTCGGCTATCCGGTGCTGGCCAAGATGTACCACCAGCGCATCGGGACTTTCGCGTCGATCAAGAGCCGGGCGATTACCTTTGACGTGCGCGATCGCTTCTGGGCGCTCGATCCGATTCTCGACAAGGTGGTCGCCGGCACCGAGGCGATGCGCGCCAAAATCGCCGCACTGTAAGCCGCTACAGGTTGCGTTTGATCAGGTCGCTCGGGACGATGTCCCGGGCGATCGCGCTGCGCTTTTTCGGCGCGATCAGCCGGTCGAACACGCGCTTGGCCAGCGCGCCCTCATTCTGCCTGATCGACAGCACCCGGTTGGGCAAGAGATCGAGCATGGTGTGATCATCGAAAGTGCCGATCAGGATGTCACTGTCGATATGGCCAATCTGCGACTTGATCTGTTGCAGCGCGCCCTCGAGCACCAGCAATGACGAGCACATGAAGGCAGGCGGGGGCTGCTGCAGCGAGTCGATCAGCGCATACATCATCTTGCGCCCGGCCAGCGCGCTGTCGTCGGCGTCGCGCAGAATCAGGCTTGCGCTATCGGCCATCCCCTTCTTTTCGCAGGCCGCGGCAAAGCCGCGGATGCGATCCTGGATGCTTGGCGATTCGGCGTGCCCGCAGAGAAAATGGCAGGCGCCGTCGGCCTCGCGCAGCATCTTGCGGGTCAGCTTCAAGCCGGCCTGATAGTTGTCGCTGAGCACGGTCGGATAAAGCGATGGGCTGTAGTCGCGATCGAGCATGACCACCGACACGCCGGCCTTGTCCGCTTTCGCCTGGCGCCGCGCCGTTGCTGCCTGGCAAGGGGCGACGACCAGGCCATCGACACCGCGCGCCAGGAGATTATCGACGGCGCGATCTTCAAGCTCCGGGTCCTCGTGCGAGGCCACGGTCAGCAGCAGGAGATTGCGCTTGCGGCAGAGCGTTTCGAGCGCCGCCATCAGCCGGGCGAAGAAGGGATTGGCGAGGTCGGGGACGACGAAGCCTATCGTTTCGCTGCGCTTCAGCTTGAGGCTGCGCGCCGCGTGATTGATCGAGTAGCCGTGCAGCGCGATGTAGTCTTCGATGCGCCGCGTGGTCTTGGCGCTGATGCGATACTTTTCAGCCTGGCCGTAAATGACCAGGCGGACGGTGGTAATGGAGAAACCGGTTTCCCGGGCAATTTCTTCGACTGATTTTGACATGCTGGCTTCCCGCCGGCGCGCGGCGCGCTCGGATCAACGCCATTATGGCAGCATTTTCCGATCCGGCTGCGCCGCCACGCGCTGACCGAAGCCCATCGTCATTCCAGCGAAAGCCGGAATCCAGGACGGCGGTGACGAGACACCGGCTTTGAAAGCGAAGCACGGCGGGCACAGCGAACACGGCGAGAAAGCCTCTTGAATTTAAGTTTTTCGCCGTGCCCGCCGTGGTTTAGACCGCCTTCAGAACGTCAGTTGCACCTTCATCTGCGAACGGCGATCCGCGGCCATCTCGAAGGCCTCGATGGCGCGGCCTACCGGCAGCGTCGCCGTGATGATGGGCTTCACATTGATGCGCCCTTCCTTGATCAGCCGGGCCGCCAACGCATAATCGCCGTGGAAGCGGAACGAGCCGACCAGCCGGATTTCCTTGCCGACGATGGCGTTCATCGGCACCGTCACTTCGCCGCCGACGCCGACCTGGATGATGGTGCCGCGCGGACGCACCGCCGGGATCACGTCCTTGATGACCGGCGCGGCGCCGGTGCATTCGATGGCGACGTCGAAAAAACCCTTGTCGGCAGTGAATTCCTCGGCTTTCAGGCC
Source organism: uncultured beta proteobacterium (assembly GCA_903917505.1). The sequence goes on from CAIXAY010000172.1 coordinate 5,600, forward strand.
AGGCTCCTGCGAGACGTTCAGCGTCCGCGTCGCACCCATCGCCGTGGCCTTGGCCAGCGCCGCGTCGAACAGATCGGTGGCGACGACTTCGAGCGCGCCGGCGTATCGGGCGGCGGCGACGACCAGCGCGCCGATCGGGCCGGTGCCGGTCACCAGCACGCGCTTGCCGGTCAGGGAGCCCGCCTGTTGCACGGCGTGCAGGGCCACCGACAGCGGTTCGCAGCAGGCCGCTTCGCCGAGCGAAACGGTGTCGCCGACCGGCTCGCATTGCGCTTCCTCGGCGACGATCAGTTCGCGGAAAGCGCCCTGGCTGTGCGGCATGCGCATGGCGCTGCCGTAGAACCACATGTCGAGGCAGTGCTGGTGCTCGCCGGCCTGGCAGAACTTGCACTTGCCGCACGGGCGGCTGGGGTTCAGCGCGATGCGGTCGCCGGCCTTGACGCGCGTAACCTTGGCGCCGACGGCTTCGACCGTGCCGGCGACTTCATGACCGAGGACGATCGGCTGCTTGACGCGCACCACGCCGAAGCCGCCATGCAGGTAGTAGTGCAGATCGGAACCGCAAATGCCGCCGGCGCCGACGCGCACCAGCACCTGGTTCTCGCCCATCTCGGCGACCGGAACGTTCTCGATGCGCAAATCCTTTTCGGCGTGCAACACACAGGCTAATGCATCCATTCAATTCTCCTTCGAGTTACAAAAACGACAGCCATGCGCCGTCAACATAAATGATCTTACCTGCTTTGCCGCTGGCGATGCGGATTCGGCATTTCCAATTCACCGCCAGGCAATGGTCGCGCGTTTATGCACGGCCAGCGGGACGACGCCGAATTCGGCGTCGGCAACGTTGTCGAGGAGGCTGCTCGCGGCGATTTGCAACTGACGCTTTTCCATGCGCGCCCGGCGCGCGGCGATCAGCTCGCGCCGCTCGGCGAGCGGCGGGCCGGCCAGCGGCGCCAGCCGGCCGTCGAGAAAAGTGGCCCGGTCGAGCAGGTCGACGCGCTTCTCGCACAGCCGCGCCCACAGCAGGTCGCCGTCGATCAGCGCGCCGATGCCGCCACCGGCGAAGGCCTCGGGTACGGTATGGCCGATGCAGGCACCCTTGGTGACTCCGGAGTAACGTCCGTCGGTCATCAGGATCGACGTTCTTTCGATCACGCCGTGATGGCGCAGGCTTTGGCTGGGAGCGAACATTTCCGGCATGCCGAAAGCCACCGGGCCCTGGCCGGCAATGACGAAGGCGAAGGCCAGCGTGCCCTGGTTGAGCATCGCCATGACGTCGTCGTCGCGCGCCCGGCCTGGCTGCCCGGCGCCGTTGATCACGCGCAGCGCGGCCAGCAGTTCCGGCGTGAGTTCCGGCATTGCGGCCAGGATGTCGACGAGTTTGTTCGAGCGCAGCTCCTGGTTGCAGGATTCTTCGTTTTCGTAATAGCGCACGACGAAGGCGCGGCCGTCGAAGCGCTCGTACAAGGCAGTGCTCATTCCGGCGACCTTGAGCACACTGGACGTGAAGAAATTGCCGCGCAGCACGGCGGTGCCCGAAAGCGCGCGCACCGGCTCGATGCGAATGAGCGAACGTTGCTGCGGCAGCTGCGGCGAAACCGCGAAATCGATCGCCGCGACCCGCTCGCCCCAGGTCTTCCCGCTGATCGTCGGCGCATCCCAGTCCATCGCCACGCTGAGGTCCTTGAGTACCTTATACACGCTGCTCACGCCGTGGTGCAGGCCGGCCCGCGCCTGCTCGGCGAGGACGAAGGTGTCGCGGTTTTCGGTCAGGCTGTGGGCGAAGATGTCGGGCACCGCCTGCGCTTCGGTGATCGCCTGATAGTCGAACAGCGAGACATCGAAACCCGCGTGGCGCATCACGCCGGGCAGGTGCAGCAGCAGATTGCTCGAACCGCCGGTGGCGTTGTGGATGCGCACGGCGTTGGCGTAATTGGCCGCCAGCAAGTCGCAAACCGCGTACTGCGGTTTGTTGATGATGCGGAAGAGCTGGTCGACGTTGTCCGCCACCAATGCGCTTGGCGGCACATCGATGAGCAGCTCCGAGCCGGCCGGCACGAAGCCCAGCGCCGCCATCAGCGTGCGCGAGGAATTGCCGCTGCCGTTGAAGGCGCACATGCCGCCCTGGTCGTCGCAGGTGGCGGCGGCCAATTCATTGAGCAGGGTGCGGGCGGCGGGTCGATCGATCAACTGTTCCTCGCTCGCCCGGTTGAGCAGGCCGAGAAAAGCCTCGTCGGAGGAACACTGCAGGATGTGCCGGCAATTTTCTTCGATATCGTCGGCCAGCTGCGGGTCGCCGGCGCAACGCGCCGCCTGCTGAATCTCTTGCAACTTGCTGCGCGTGCCGGCCGGGATGCGGCCGCCTTTCATCACCCGCGCCGGGACGAAGACTGCCCAGACCGGCGCGTTGCCGCGCTCCGGCTGGCGCCGCGCCCGGTCGGCGGCGGCCAGGGCCGACAGGATGCCGGTCGGCGACTTGTCGCAACCCGAGAGGACGTAAGCCGCGTGATAGCTGTGGCCCTCGAAGCTGGTATTGACCATCATCGCCGTCGCGTTGCGCGAGACCAGCGAATAGCACTGGCCGATGTTGCTTTGCGCCGTGCCATCGCAAACGACCGGGATGGTGAAGGTGAAAGGCACGCCGCCGTTCTGCCAGATCCGCGCCGCGGCTCGCAGCGCATGTTCGGCATCGTGGAGATGCGCGGGATGATCCGCGGAGCCCTGGATGATGCAGACGCGCGGGCGGTTGGTCACCAGCCGCTCGACGATCGTCCGCTGCGTATAGTCTCCCAGCCCGAGGAAATCCGGCTCGTCGCGCAGGCAATCCTGCGCCCGGCGCAGCACGGCCTGCACGGTGACCGGCTGGTTGGCCAGACCCTGGATGCAGTCGCGGTACGGGTTGCTGGCTTCCTTGACAAACAACTCGGAAAATTCGGCGTTGATGACGGCGTTCTTGGGATTGTCCATGTCCGTTCGCAGCGGGGTGAGACGTCGGCGTGAAAGCGCCGGGAAGGCGAAGGTTGAAATGGATCCCAACTCCGTCTGCTGTTCTACAACTTGGCCATCATTGTACTACAATGGCGTTGACTTTGTCCCATTCTGGTGACAAAGTGCGCGCGCAGGAAGACCAGGGCAGCGCCATGACCAAGACGGATCGACTCACCCGACTATTCGGCAGACAGATCGCCCAGGGCAAGTTCAAGCCCGGTTCGGCGCTGCCTTCCGAAGCCGAGCTGTGCGAGCGCTTCGCGGTCTCGCGCAACGTCATGCGCGAAGTGATCAAGGTGCTGTCGACCAAGAAACTGATCGACGCCCAGCGCCACCGAGGCCTGTTCGTCATGCCGCAGGCGCAATGGAATTACCTCGACGCCGACGTGCTCGAATGGGCGCTCGAAAAGGGCGGCGATCCCGATCTGCTCAATTCGCTGATCGAGGTGCGCAGCCTGATCGAGCCGACGATTTCGCGCTGGGCCGCCGAACGGGCGACCGCGGTGGATCTGGTCGCGATCGAAGGCAACTACAACGCGATGCTCGCCAGCCGGACCGATTATCAGGCTTTTCAGGAAGCCGATATCGGTTTCCACAAGGCGATCCTGGCCGCCACCCACAACGTCGTGATCCAGCAATTGAGCGATGCCGTCAGCGCGCTGCAGCGCGCGATCTTCGATCTTACCTACCTTGCCGACAAGCGCCACATGGATCTGACCATGAAGGAACACGCCGAGCTGTCCGACGCGATCCGGCGCAAGAATCCGCAAGCGGCTGAAGCGGCTTGCCACCAGCTGGTGGTGCGCACGGCGTGGCGGGCCAGGGTCAAGCCGGCGGCCGCGGAGAATTCCGGGGCCGCGGGCAAGAAGGCCAAGCCTGTCGCGCGCAAGGGCAAAGCGGCATCAATCGGGTAGACTTTGTGGGTTGAGCTTGTTTCCGGGGCTTTCGCTGAGGCCATTGATTAATTTTTTTGGGAAGTGGATATGCAAACAGATCTTTTTCGATTGAACGGCCGCCGCGTGCTGATTACCGGTTCGACCCAGGGCATCGGCCTGGCACTGGCTTACGGCCTGGCCGGCGCCGGCGCGTCTATCGTCCTTAACGGGCGCGACGCAGCGCGCACCAAGGCCGCCGCCGAAAAAATGACGGCCGACGGCTTCAAGACCGACTATGCGGTTTTCGATGTCACCGACCAGCCCGCGGTCGTCGACGCCGTCGCGCGCATCGAAAAGGATATCGGCGCCATCGACGTCCTGATCAACAACGCCGGCATCCAGCGCCGCGCGCCGCTCGAGGATTTCCCGAGCGAAGCCTGGGAAGCCATCCTCAGCACCAATCTCACCAGCGTTTTCTATGTTTCGCAGGCGGTGGCCAGGAACATGATCAGCCGCAAGAAGGGCAAGATTATCAACATCTGTTCGGTGCAGAGCCAGCTCGGTCGGCCGACCATCGCCCCCTATACCGCCAGCAAGGGCGGCGTCGCCATGCTCACCAAGGGCATGTGCGCCGACTGGGCCAAGCATGGCATTCAGGCCAATGGCCTGGCGCCGGGCTATTTCGCCACGGTGATGAACAAGGCGCTGGTCGAGAACGAAGAGTTTTCCGCCTGGCTGTGCAAGCGCACGCCAGCGGGGCGCTGGGGCGAGGTCGAGGAGCTTTACGGAGCTGCGATCTTCCTGGCCTCCGACGCATCGAACTTCGTCAACGGGCAGATCATCTTTGTCGATGGCGGCATGACCGCCTGCGTTTGACCCGCCCCGCGCAAACAAAAACGCCGTTCAGCGCGGGCTGAACGGCGTTTTGCCTTATTGATCCCCGCGCTCAGGCGCCGGCAAGGGCTGGCGCCAGGCTGGTGCGCATTTTCTGCATGGCCTTGCTTTCGATCTGGCGGATGCGCTCGGCCGAAACGCCGAATTCGGCCGCCAGTTCGTGCAAGGTCGCCGGATCCTCGCGCAGCCAGCGCTCTTCGATGATGCGGCGGCTGCGCTCGTCGATCGTCGCCAGGGCCGCTTGCAGCCCGGGTCCGTGCAGGTCATCGCGGGCGCGCGCTGCGAGCACGCGCGTCGGCTCGTTGTGGTTGTCCTCGAGGTAGGCGATCGGAGCGAAGGCATCCTCGTCGTCCTGGCCTGTTTCCAGCGCCAGATCGTGCCCCGACAGGCGCGTTTCCATCTCGACGACTTCTTCCGGCTTGACCGAGAGTTGATGCGCGATGTCGGCGACCTGCGTCGGGTTCAGCGCCTCGCTGCCCGGCTTCATGCTGCGCAGATTGAAGAACAGCTTGCGCTGCGCCTTGGTCGTCGCGACCTTGACCATGCGCCAGTTCTTCAATACGTATTCGTGGATTTCGGCCTTGATCCAGTGCATCGCGAACGACACCAGGCGCACGCCGTGCGACGGGTCGAAGCGCTTGACGGCTTTCATCAGGCCGATATTGCCTTCCTGGATCAGGTCGGCATGCGGCAGGCCGTAGCCGAGATAGCCGCGGGCAATCGAGATCACCAGACGCAGGTGAGAAAGGACGAGTTGGCGCGCCGCCTCGAGATCGCCCTCGTCGCGGAAACGCCTGGCCAGCCGAAACTCCTCCTCCTCCGTCAGCATCGGAAACTGCTTCGCCGCCTGAATATAGGCGTCGATATTCCCTACGGCAGAGATCGATGGAAAAGTCAAAGCTTGCGTCATTGCTTGTAGCCTCCTTGCTGATGTTCGTAAGTCAATTTTAGCACTCCATGTCTGAGAGTGCTAAGCGTGAAAAGAAGTTTCGTGTATCGGTTTGTAATCCCGGCAAATAGAGTCGAAATATCGATTTTCATTGAGTTTCGAACTGTCTTCATTCGGTTCTGAACTAATAGAAACGTCGGACTTGCAGTATTGGCAAGCCCTTGAATCCAATTTACAGCGAAAGCTTTTCGTTCTATTCGTCGGGGTTGTCGAATTCCCCCATTTCTCGTGCGCATCTTCAGTCCAGTAATCCAGTAAGAAAAGATCCAGCACTTAACCGTAAGCGACCCCTCAATGTGCTCCAAACTTGCGGGATGGTCCGTGCGGTGGCGCGCCGATAATCCTTGAAGTTGCGTACCGGATTATTAGGCGGGGAACTCAAAGCCTAAGCCCATTCTTCGACACCCATGCATTGAAGCAGCTCTTGGCTGCCGGCCCAGAAGAAAGTGCCGCCTCTGGCCTTTGCACTGCTTCATCTCTGCTGCCAACGAGCCAAGCTGAACAAACTGACAGCAAAGAAGTGCTACGATACCGTTTGCATCGCCAAACCGGGGCCGAACAGATTTTTCGATTTTCACAACCGCCGGCGTCCGCATTTAACGCTTCACCGGTAGGCGCTCGATACGGCTTACTCCAACCTCAGCAAGGCGCTGCTCGCCGCGGCAGATTAAACCCCGGCAGAAAGATCACTTAAGAAAACCGGAATACTGCACGAGGCCACCTCTCCCGCACTCCCTTGCAGCGAATCCATGTTACTTACGCATTCAACGGGTCGTTTCTGGAAATCCTCGGATCCACAGTATGCTTGTGCGCTGCGCATCAGCCCTCCCGGACATCCCGGGACTGGCATCAGGCTAATCGATAATCCGGGAATTACGGACAAGGATCATGATCTCGCTGCGGCAAATTGAAGTCTTGCACGCTATTCTGAGCACGGGCAGCGTCACCGTAGCGGCCAAAGCATTGAACGTCTCCCAGCCCGCTGTCAGCAAGATGCTGCAGCAGGCGGAACGGCAGCTCGGATTCAAGCTTTTCGTCCGCAATGGCAACCGTCTGAGCGCCACCGAAGAAGCCCTGGCATTGTATCGGGAGATCGAACAGATCCTGCCCCAGGTGGATGCCGTTCAACGGCTGGCTGAAAACCTGAGGCACGGCACCGGCCGGATACTGCGCATCGTCGCGCTGCCCTCGCTCGGGCAAACCCTGCTGCCGTCCGCGCTGGCCTCGTTCAAACCGATGCATCCAGCACTCGATATTGAATTGCGCCTGCAGCACACAGAAGAACTTGTGCAGGCACTCCTTCTGAGAGACGCCGATCTGGGGTTCGATTTTGGCGGCTTGAATCACCCGGCGATCGTGCGCAAGACGCTCGTGATCAGCGAGTATGTCTGCATTGCCCCGGCCGGGTGGTTTCCCGAGGGCGCCCAAGGGAAGGATGCCCCCAAAATCCGACAATCCGGGCGGCCGGCGAAGGCATTCCAACCGGATGCCTTCAGGATCGCGGCGCCCGCATCGCGGGATCCCATTGGGCGGGAATTCGATCGGCTTCTCGCCGGTCGTTCAAGGAGAAGATGCCGTGAGCATCGAAAAAGTAAAGGAACTGAGAGCCGCCATCGCGCGTGGCGAATGGCGCAAGCCGACATCAGGTTTGGCGCCGGGTTTCACGCAGGCCAACCTTGTCATCTTGCCGCAGAAATACGCGTTTGATTTTCTGCTCTTTTGCACGCGCAACGACAGACCCTGTCCGGTCATCGACGTCTGCGAAGCGGGCAGCGTCGCTCCGCCCGTCGCCGGTCCCGATGCCGACCTGCGGGTGCATGTGCCGCGCTACCGGATTTACCGCGCAGGCAAGCTCGAGCAGGAAGTCGACGACATCCGCGCGCATTTCACCGACGACATGGTGAGCTTCCTGCTCGGCTGCAGTTTCACCTTCGAGCAGGACTTGCTCGACAACGGCGTCCCGGTCCGCCACATCGAAATCGGGCGCAACGTCCCGAT
>CAIXAY010000173.1 GCA_903917505.1 uncultured beta proteobacterium
ATCGGGGCACTTATGATCAACAGGAGTACGGGAGCAAGAACTCGCAGCACCTGGTTTGCAAAACGCTTCATGATGTCTCCATTCGAATCGCGCACCACGAGGGGCACGAGCATGCCGAGGCGCGTTCGATCACCGCTCTTTCCGAATCGCGAAGCGACACCATCAGTTCAAAAGCATAAAAAGAATATTCTGTACAATGACCCAAGAGGACCGAATCACGACGACCCTGGACCATCGGATAATAAGCCATCCCCTGGATCCACAACGCAGTCTCGATGGATGCCTGCCATGAATGAGCGCAGCAGCACGCTGGCCGTCGCGGAGGAACCGGCCACGGAGCGATCCCTCGATCCAGCGGGCATACCGCTGCTCGAATTGCGCGGCATCAGCAAGGCCTTCCCCGGCGTCAAGGCACTCGAGAACGTGTCCTTCTCGATCTACCCGGGCGAAGTGCATATGCTGATCGGCGAGAATGGCGCCGGCAAGTCGTCTCTCATGAAAGTGCTCTGCGGCGCCTACAGAGCCGATGAGGGCGAATTCTTCCATCGCGGCGAGTGCGTGACCATACGCTCGCCGGCCGATGCGCAAAAGCTCGGCATTGCGGTCATTTTCCAGGAATTCTCGCTCGTCCCCTATCTCGACGTCGCCCAGAATATTTTTCTCGGGCGCGAATTTCCGGGGAAGTTTCCCGGGACCATAGACCGGCGCCGGCTGCATCGCGAGGCGAAAAAAATACTGGCCTTGCTCGGTCTCGATCTCGATACCCGGACGCTGGTGCATGAGCTCGGTGTGGCCCAGCAGCAGCTGGTCGAAATCGCCAAGGCCTTGTCGCAGCATGCCCGCATCCTGGTCATGGACGAGCCCACTGCAGCGCTCTCCGAGCGCGAGAGCGAGCGCCTGTTCGCCGTCATTCGCGGACTGCAGGCCGAAGGCGTGGCGATCATCTACATCTCGCACCGCATGGCGGAAGTGTTTGCCATGGGCGAGCGCATCACGGTATTGCGCGACGGCAGGAAAGTCGGCAGTGCGCTGCCCGGTACGGCCACGCCTGATGAACTGGTGCGCCTCATGATCGGGCGCAGCGTGAACCTGAGCTATGCGCGTCATTTCTGTGAGGCGCCCGGCGAGCTGATCCTCGAGGTTCGCGGTTTGCATTCGGCCAACGGCGTCAAAGGCGTCGACCTGAACGTGCGTGCCGGCGAGATCGTCGGCCTCGCGGGCCTGGTCGGAGCCGGCCGCTCGGAACTCGCGCGCGCCATTTTCGGCGCCGACCGGATCACCGCCGGAGAACTGCGGCTTCAAAGCCGTCTGCATACGGGCGGGCCAGACCGTGCGGTGCAGGCGGGTATCGGCTTGATCCCGGAGAACCGCAAAGCCCAAGGCCTGGCACTGATACGCTCGGTTGCCGACAACCTCAATCTCGCGGCGCTGACGCGCCGCTTTCCCAATCGGATGTTTCGACCGGCTCGGGCGCAGCACATCGCGCGCCAGCTGATCGAGCGCCTGCGCATCGCGACCCCGAGCGCCGAGCGGCCCGTGCAACTCCTCTCGGGCGGCAATCAGCAGAAGGTGGTTATCGGCAAATGGCTCAACGCGCAATCGCGCTTGTTCATCATCGACGAACCCACGCGCGGCATCGATGTCGGCGCCAAGGCCGAGATTTTTGCCTTGATCGACGGTCTGGTGCTTGCCGGCGCCGGGGTCCTGATGATCAGTTCGGAATCGTCGGAGATCGCCCAGGTCTGCGATCGCGCCTATGTCATGCGCGAGGGCCGCATCGTCGGACAGCTTGCGCGCCAGGACTTGTCCGAGGAGAACATCATGAAACTGGCGCTGCATCATGGCTGACGGCGCGCCGCTTGCCACCCACGTGGGCGCAACCATGAGTGCGCAGCTGATGCGCATCCCCGGCGTAGCCTGGATCCTGGCGCTGCTCCTGATCGGCTTCTCGGCGACCTCGAGCAATTTCCTAAGCAGCGCCAATTTGATGAACGTCGGCTTGCAGTCGGCGATCCTGCTGATCCTGGCGCTGCCGATGACGCTGATCATCATGACCGAGGGCGTGGACATTTCGATTGGCGCGGTGCTGACGCTGGCCAGCGTGATGCTCGCCTGGGTGCTGGTGCATGGGGGTTCCCTTCCGCTCGCACTCGCGGCGGCATTGGCTGCGGGACTGGTCTTCGGCTGCCTCAATGGCGCACTGGTGGCACTCGCGAAAATGCCGCCCTTCGTGGTCACGCTGGGTACGCTGGGCGTAGCACAGGGTATCGCCCTGGTCGTCACCGATGGCCAGAGCATCGTGGTCAGCGGCGAGGCCGTGCTGGCGGCCTACTCGGGCACGCTCCTGGGCCTGCCGCTACCGCTGCTGATCGCCGCCGCGGCGTACGGTTTAACGCACCTTCTGCTCTATCACACACGCTTCGGCACTTATGTGGTCGCACTGGGCGGCAATGCCGAGGCATTGAAGCTGGCCGGCGTATCCACGCGCAGTTATCTCGTCGCCGTCTATGCCTTCGGCGGACTGATGGCCGGCTTGGCTGCCTTGATTCTGACGGCTCGCATGAGCTCCGCCCATCCGACCGCCGCGATCGGCATGGAGTTCGATGCCATCGCCGCCGTGATCGTCGGCGGCACCTCCTTCGAGCGCGGCAATGGCTGGCTCGCGGGTACGCTGCTCGGCGTGTTGGCGGTAGGCGCCTTGCGCAATGGGTTGAACCTGCTCGCGGTCCCGTCGTCGGTGCAAGTCGCCTGCATCGGGCTGCTCGTGATCGTGGCGCTGTTCATCGATGGCTTCAAGGTGAAGGCATGAGCAGCGTCGATGCCAGCGTCAAGCAGGGGGTAACCGGCGAGACCCAGAACATGAGCGGGACCATGGGCGCAAATCTCAAGGCCCTGGGTTATCGTCTCGCGGCCGCGCTGGCGTTATGCGCCGTGCTGGCTCTCGCGACCGACGCCTTTCTCAGCACCAACAACTTGCTCAACGTGCTGCGCCAGGCGAGCCTGTTGTTTCTGCTCGCCTCCGGCCTCACCCTGGTGATCCTTACAGCCGGCCTCGATCTCTCGGTCGGTGCGAACATCGGACTGTCGGCTTGCATGGCGGCGACCGTCATGAAGCAAACCGGTTCGCCCTTGCTCGGCGCCGCGGTCGGCGTCGGATGCGGCCTCACGGTAGGCCTTGGCAACGGTCTCATGGTGGCGCTGATGCGCATTCCGCCTTTCATCGCCACCTACGGCATGCTCTGGGTCGTGCATGGCGTGACTTACTGGTTCATGGCCGGCACGACGATCTACGGTTTCCCGGCCGAGTTCCGCGCCCTGGGCAGCGGCCACTTCCTCGGCGTGCCGATACCCGTGTATCTGATGTTCGTCTTCCTGACACTGGGCGCCTTCTTCGCTGCGCGCACGACCTACGGTCAGGAAATCTACGCCATCGGCGCCAATCGCGAGGCGGCGAGGCTCTCCGGCATACCGATCGCGAAACGTCTGATCCTGGTCTATGCGGTCAGCGGCGCGATGGCAGGACTCGCCTCGCTGGTGTTCCTCGCACGCCTGAATTCCGCCGAGGGAGACATCGGCGAAGCCTTCACCTTGCCTGCGATCGCCGCCGTGCTGATCGGCGGCACTTCGCTCTTCGGCGGTGTCGGCACGGTGTCGGGAACCCTTGTCGGCGCACTGATTCTGACCCTGGTGCTAAACGGCATGAACCTTCTGACCATAGACGCCAACTGGCAGCCGCTATTGACCGGCACCATCGTCATACTCGCCGTGTTCTTCGATACGCTCACGCGCAGAGCCGGGGAAGGACGCGATTGATTCACGCAACTTGCAGCAAGCCAGCGCATCTTACGTTCGCAAGCCAACCACAGGAGATCGCCATGAAAAACCAGCTCCGCCTTGCCGCCGCCTTGACCACCATCGCCGCCAGTATCCTGCTCTCGCTGCCCGCCCAGGCCGACGGCGAGAAGATCGCGGTGTTCACCAAGAACCAGACCAATCCCCTGTTCGCCGCGATCCGCGCCGGCGCGGACAATGCCGCGAAACAGATGAACGCGACGACCCAGCACTATGTCCCGACCAAGCCCGACAGCATCCCGGAACAGATGAGCGAAATCGAGGATGTGGTGGTGAAGAAGCCGGATGCCATCGTATTCATCCCGGTGGATTCCAAGGCGATGGTCGCCGGCGTTAACAAGATCAACGCCGCCAACATTCCGGTGGTCAATATCAACGACCGTGCCGCGGGCGGGAAATTCGTGTCTTTCATCGGCGGCAACGATTACGAGCTCGGCCTGGAAACCGCGCGCTATCTTTTGAAGGCGCTGGGCGGGCGCGGCAACGTGGTGATCATCGAGGGCGTCAAGGGCGCCTCCACCAACCAGGATCGGCTGCGCGGCTTCAAGAAGGCGCTCGACGAGAATCCGAACGTCAAGGTGCTGGCTTCGCAGACCGGCAACTATCAGCGCATGCAGGCCTTGCAGGTGATGGAAAACCTGATGCAGTCGTTCCCGCAAATCGATGGCGTGCTGGCCGCGAACGACGCCATGGGAACGGGCGTGATCGAGGCGCTGGCCGCCGCCAATCGCAAGGCGCTGGTGATAGGCGTCAATGGCACCGGCATCGAGGAAGTGAAGCAGGGCAAGCTGCTCGCCACCGGCGACTATGCCGGCTTCCAGCAAGGCTGCCTCGGTGCGATGGCGGCCATCCGCCATCTGCGCAAGCTGCCGGTGCCCAGCGAATTGCTGTTCCCGCCCATCCTGATCACCAAGGCCAATGTGAACGAATTCGAGGTGCCCGACGCGAAGCGCGTCTGTCCGAAGTGGGATGACATCGTCAAGAAGTAGATGTGCCGAGACTGATCCCGCCCGAGCGGCAAGCATGAACGAAAGGACTTTGTGATGACGTCAGCAAACAGCGAAAAACTTCGGCTCGGCTGGATAGGCCTGGGCCGCATGGGCGAGGCGATGAGCAAACGCCTGTTGCAAAACAAGTGCGATCTCTCCTTGTGGAACCGCACCCGCAGCAAGGCCGAGCCGCTGGTCGGATACGGCGCCAAGCTGGTCCCGGGCAAAGCCGATCTCGCCGGTTGCGACATCGTGTTTACCATGGTGTCGACCACCGACGACTTGAAGCAGGTGTTGTTCGGCGCGGACGGCTTGCTATCGACTGCCGCCAAGCCGAGCCTCATCGTCGACAGTTCCTCGATTTCCCAGGATGGCTCGGCCGAGGTGCGGGCGGAATTGCAGCGGCGCGGCATCGCCTACCTGTGCGCGCCGGTTTCCGGCAACGCCAAGGTGGTCAAGGCCGGCAAGCTG
>CAIXAY010000174.1 GCA_903917505.1 uncultured beta proteobacterium
CAGCTCGATCTCGAACGCGGCGCGGCGGCCGCCTATATCGAACGCTATTTCACGCGCTACCCGGGCGTCGCCCGCTACATGGAAAGCACGCGCAACGCGGCGAAAATCAACGGCTATGTCGAGACCGTTTTCGGCCGCCGCCTGTGGCTGCCCGAGATCCGCGCCGCGCAGGTCGGCCGGCGCCAGGGCGCCGAACGCGCGGCGATCAACGCGCCGATGCAGGGCACCGCCGCCGATCTGATCAAGCTGGCGATGATCGCCGTGCAGGACTGGATAGACCGCGAACGCTTGCAGACGCGCCTCGTGATGCAGGTCCATGACGAACTGATCCTCGAAGTCCCCGACGACGAACTCGCGCGCGTGCGCATCGAACTCGCGCAGCACATGACCCAGGTCACGCAGCTCCGCGTGCCGCTGGTCGTCGAAGTCGGCGTCGGCGCCAACTGGGACGATGCGCATTGAGCGCGATTGCATGAATGTTTGCCCCACCGATCGTCATCCCGGCTTTCGCCGGAATGACGATGTCAAATCAAGCCGGATGTCGATTCCAATAAATTTCATGCAATGACCCTGACTGAGCACCCCGAATTCAATGCACAATTTCAGTTTCTCTGAACATGCCTAGCCCGCATGAGCGCCTGCCTCCGAAGGGGCTCCTGCTGCTCGCCGCCCTGTCGCTGTTCTGGGGCCTCAACTGGCCGATCATGAAGGTCGTGCTGAGCGAAGTGCCGCCGCTCTGCTTTCGCGCTATCTGCCTGCTTAGCGGCGGCGGCGGGCTGCTGCTCATCGCGCGCGCCAGCGGAATCAGCTGCACGGTCGCGCCGGGCGAGTGGCCGCGCGTCCTGGCGCTGTCGCTGTTCAACGTATTCGGCTGGAATGTTTTCGCGGTCTATGGCGTCCTGCTGCTCTCCTCGGGGCGCGCCGCCCTGCTCGGCTACACCATGCCGCTGTGGGGCGTGATCCTGTCGATTTGGATGCTCGGCGAAAAACTTACGGTGCGGCGCGGCGCCGGCCTGCTGCTCGGCATCGCCGGCATCTTCACGCTGATGAGCGACAGTTTCGCCGGCATCGTGCAGGCGCCTGTCGGCGCCGCTTGCATGGTCGCCGCGGCGATGAGTTGGGCTCTCGGGATCGTCCTGATCAAGCGCCTGCCGGTAACCATGCCGACCATCGCCATGACCGGCTGGATGCTGCTGCTCTCCGGTATTCCAATCGGCGTCGCGGCCGTCGCGCTCGAGACTTCACGCCTGACCGTGCCGAGCTTCTGGCCGGCCTTCGGACTCGCCTACAACGTGCTGATCGCCTTCATGCTCTGCTACTGGGCGTGGAACCGCATCGTGCTGATGGTGCCGGTCGCCGTGTCCTCGCTGTCCTCGCTGACGACGCCGCTGATCGGCGTCCTCGGCGGCGTGCTCCTGCTCGGCGAAACCCTCGGCTGGCGCGAGATCGTCGCCGCGCTGCTGATCCTCGCCGCGGTCGGCACGGTGTCGATCCGGCGCTGATTGCGAACCTACGAACGGGAACCACCATGAACGAATTGAGCTACTGGCTGCTGCGCTGCGAAAACCAACTGTTCACGACCGCCGACAAGACGACCGAGACGATCTTCCCGCGCGGCTGCGCCAGCGATTTCGGCGACCCGCAGGGTGCGCTGCTGGTCGGCGAGTGGCAGGGGCTGCCGTGCTACGCGGCCGACGTCGATGCCCTGCCGCCAACCCTGGTGGGCGAGTTGATGCCGCTGCGCCCGCTGTTCGCCATCGCCGGGCCGCAGGCTTTCGCGCTGGCCGGACGCGCGACGAGCCTCATGAATTGGCGTAGGAACCACCGTTACTGCGGCCACTGCGCGACACCAACCGCCGTGAAAAGCGGCGAGTTCGCGATGCAGTGCCCGGCCTGCGGGCTGCTCGCCTACCCGCGGATTTCTCCGGCGGTGATGGTGCTGATCAGCCGCGGCAAGGAGCTCCTGCTGGCGCGCAGCCCGCATTTCAAGCCCGGTGTGTTCAGCGCCCTGGCCGGCTTCGTCGAAGCCGGCGAAACGCTGGAGCAATGCGCGATTCGCGAAGTGCGCGAAGAGGTCGGCATCGAGATCACCAATCTGCGCTATTTCAACAGCCAGCCCTGGCCCTTCCCAGATTCGCTGATGCTCGCTTTTTTCGCCGATTACGCGAGCGGGACGATCACCCCCGATCCAACGGAAATCGAAGCGGCCGGCTGGTTCGCGCGCGACGCCCTGCCGCTCCTGCCGGATCCGGTGAGCATTTCGCGGCGGCTGATCGATGCGGCCTGCCGCCAGGGAAGCTGAGCACGCAGGCGATCGTGTGCCGCATCCCCGGCGGCTTTCTTGCGGCACGCCACAGCGCGCCGCAAGAATGAACGCCGCAAGAAATATCCTGTCGTAGCGACAGCGTGGTCATCCACGGGGCGAGCAAGTTTCCTGTTCTTTGACACAGCCGCGGCACCAGGCCCGCTCCAGCGAAGCGAACGCAGACAAACATAACAGGAGGGAACAACATGAAGCGATTGACCGGGCATCTCTATTTCTGGGTGCTGCTTGCCATCGTTTCCGGTGGCGTTTTCGGCTATGTCGACCCGAAGGCCGCCGTGACACTCAAACCGCTTGGCGACGGTTTCATCGCGCTGGTCAAGATGATGATCAGCCCGGTCATTTTCTGCACCGTCGTTCTCGGCATTGCCGGCGCCGGCGACATGAAGAAAGTCGGGCGCGTCGGCGGCAAGGCGCTGATCTACTTCGAGGTGGTGTCGACGCTGGCGCTGTGCATCGGTCTGGCGGTCGTGCATTTCATCAAACCCGGCGAGGGTTTCAACGTCGATCCGGCGACCCTCGACGCCAAGGCGGTATCGACCTATGCCAAGGCCGCCTCGGACCAGAGCACGGTCGAGTTCATCCTGCATATCATCCCGAAGACTTTCACCGATGCCTTCACCGGTTCGGGCGATCTGCTGCAAGTGCTGCTCGTCGCCATTCTCTTCGGTTACGCCATGATGCACATGGGCAAAGCCGGGCAGGCAGTGCATACCTTCATCGAAGAGTGCTCGCACATCTTCTTCGCGATGATGAACGCGATCATGAGGCTGGCGCCGATCGGTGCCGGCGGCGCCATGGCATTCACCATCGGCAGGTACGGCATCGCCTCCCTGAAGCCGCTGGCCGCGCTGATGGGGAGTTTCTATCTGACCTGCTTCATCTTCGTCGTCGTCGTGCTCGGCAGCATTGCCGCGATCACCGGCTTCAACATCCTGCGCTTCATCGCCTACATCAAGGAGGAACTGCTGACGGTGCTCGGCACCTCGTCATCGGAATCGGCGCTGGTGCCGCTGATGGGCAAGCTCGAAAGAATGGGCTGCTCGAAATCGGTCGTCGGCCTGGTCGTTCCTGCCGGTTACTCGTTCAATCTGGACGGCACGAACATCTACCTGACCATGGCCGCGCTCTTCGTCGCGCAAGCCTTGAACATCGAACTGACCTGGACACAGGAACTCACGATGCTGGGCGTCGCGATGCTGACCTCGAAAGGCGCTTCCGGCGTGACCGGCGCCGGTTTCATCACGCTGGCCGCGACGCTGGCCGTCGTGCCTTCGATCCCGGTCGCCGGCCTGGCGCTGATCCTCGGCATCGACCGCTTCATGTCGGAAGCGCGGGCGCTGACCAATTTCGTCGGCAACGGGGTCGCGACCGTGGTTGTCTCCGGCTGGGAGAACGAGCTCGACCGCGCCCACCTGAAGGAAGAACTGGGCGGCTGAAATGGGCGGCTCCGTGCAAGGAGCCGCCGATCGGAAAGCGCTGGCGATGACCAGGGCGGTTTGTCAGTACCGGCCCTGATCGTCAACGCGAACGCGGCGCAACACCTGGGCAAATCGGTACCAGCAGGTCCGCCTCCGCACCGTATTTCGAAACGTAGGCCTTGTTCAGCCCCAGGCACTCTTTCGCGGCACAACGGCCACGATGCGGGCAATGGAAGAAATCGTTGCGCGCGAACTCTGGCCAGAACGCGGGATCGATAAGCAGTTGCGGCTGGCCATTGCACAAGGCCCCGCGCAGGTCATCCAGAAGGCACTCGGGAAAGTGCTTCACCTCGACACCCAGGCCATGACTGCGGACATCGCGGATAGCGGCGCACAGCGCTGGCCGGACATCGGCATGACGCGGGAGGAGATCCTTCACATCACGCTCCTGCATCGGCAGGTAGCACCAGAACTCGACCTGCGTCAACCGCTTTACGAACGCGAGCGTGGCGACGATTTCCGCTAGCTGGCGATAGTTGAGTTCGCTCACCACCGTATTGGTGATGGCGGCCACATGGTCGAACTCCTCGAGGTTCATGAGGCCCCGCATGGTCTTGGCGAAAGACCCCGGCACGCCGGTAATCGTGTCGTGGGTGGCGGCGTCCGCACCGGCGACGCTGACAAAGAATTCATCGACGCCGGCGGCAACCAGATCGTTCAAATAACCGCGATCGGCCAGGCGCATGCCATGCGTCTGAATGCGCACATGCGAAAAGCCTGCCTCGCGTGCCTGTCGCGCCCAGCGTGGCAAATCGCGGTGCAGCGTAATTTCGGCACCGGTGAGGATCAACCCTTGCCATTGGCGGCTCGCGGCGTTGAGTGCCAGGATGCGCTGCAGATCCGCCTCGCTTTGCGGCCGCAGGTGCTGCATGGCCTCCTCGATCATGCAATGCTGGCAGCGCAGATTGCAGCGGAACTCCATCGCCGCGGAAATATAGTCCTCGTGGCGATAACGCCTGAACGACTGCTCAGAAGAAGCCATAGCAGGCGCTCTTGGTGATGGTGAAGCGACCGTTCTCGACGCGGTAATCGAAGCCGACGTCGAAACACAGATGATCCAGTCTCGCCTGTTCTGCGTAAACGAAATCGACGAGCGACGCCGGCCAGCCCAGGCGCCGCATGAAGCGCAGCAGGTGTGCCGCCGAGACGCGCGAAAAATAAACGCCATCGCGATCTGCCTTGTTGGCCACGACGATGGTGCGGCAATCGCAGAAATCCGGCCAAAGAACGTGTTCTGGCTGAAAGCCCGGGTAAGCCAGATGCATCGAGGTGCGCGCCTTGGCGACGATTTCGCTCATCTGCGTCGCAGCGTCGAAGAAGAAATAGAAATTCTTCAGTTGCGGCGCACCAGCGCCGATGGCGTAGCAAATTCCCGACGACACCTGACTGCCGGGATTGCCGATGTAGATATCGGCGGTCTCGATCACCGCCGCTTCGGTAAAATGGCGCGCCTGCAGGTCGAGCGAGAACATGAAATAGGGGATCGCTTCGACAGCGGGCAAACGCCCGTGCCAGCGCGGCGCCAGCGCGTCCAGCAGGCGCGGCAGGGAACGCGTGCGGCGTTCGCGTTCATAGTCGTAGAAATAGAACTCCCAACTCACGGCGCCGCCGTCGTGCTTGATACCCCACACGCTTCGCCCCATCCCCATCCCGGCGCGGATGGCGGCGACGGTTTCGCGCCCGCCGGCGCCAATGCCTTCGACATCGAACGAGCGGTAGAGAACGTTCGCTGAGCGCAGCTTGCCTGCCGTGGGCGTCGCCGCGGGGTATTCCCAGAGACAGAAATCGTAGAGCGGCTCGTTGGCAGCGCACAGTTCCGTAACTATCATGATGCGGGTTTGCTCGCGACGATCAGGTGAAAAGGCATGTCAAGCATAAAGCGTGTGACACTTATATCGCAAAAGCCGGCTGCGGCGAGCGCGTTCCCGTACTCGCCGGTGCTGCGATAGGATTGGAAAAAGAGCGCGAGTGGCAGGTTGCCGAAAATGAGCGGGACCTCCTCACTGGAAGACTCGGCGAGCGCCCGCTCGACGATGAGAACATGGCCGCCGGGCCGCAGTGCGGCATGGGCCTGGCGCAGGAAATCAGCCATCGCCGGCGCTGGCCAGTCGTGCAGCATGGACTTGAAGCTGACAAGATCGAAGCCGATTGGCCAGACAGCTGTCGCCGAAGTCACCGGCTGGAAGCGGATGCGATTCCCTTCCGGCC
Organism: uncultured beta proteobacterium; assembly: GCA_903917505.1. Next base: position 6,013 of record CAIXAY010000174.1, read on the forward strand.
AGTGCGTTACATGGACGGCACCGAGGGCGCAGACGGCCGGCAGATCAAGCACGACGGCGCGCAAGCCGCTATTCTTTCGACATATATGCAAGGCGAATTCACCGCTGTTGCCACCGACGTCGAGCATATTTCCATAAACGGAGAAATCGTGGCGGGCGACAACGGCGGGCGCTTCATAGCGCGTCAGCACCGTCGTGTAGCGCAGCCATCGGCCGGTAGCCGCCAGATCTGCCGGGGCTGTGCTCAGGGCCTTGGTGTAGTCGAATATTTCGAACAGCTTCGCCTTGGCCGCGAATTTCCCCGCGTTGTCGAGCAGCAGGCCGAAGCGCTCGAACCAGTCGCCACAAACGGCGATCGCCATGTCCAGCTTGGCGGTCAGCAGGTCACGATAGGCCCAGGCGCGACGAAAAGAACCCGACAGGCGCATTGCAGCGCCCGACGCCTCGAGCACGCGCGCATCGAGCAGCAGGCGCAGCAGGAATGCTGCCGGGCGCGGCTCGGCCGCTGCCAAAGCAAGCAGCGCGGCGCACGGCAATTCGGTTTCGCTCGCCAGCCGATCGATCAAGCCGCGTTCGATAGCCGTGGCCAGTGCGCGAGCGGCAAGCGCGTCGACCAGCCAGTCGTCGACACGCAGGTAGTCGCGCTCTTCGGACTCAACCTGCATCGCGTACGCGGGCATCGTGGGCCTCGTCCAAAGGGTAATAAACGGTCAGGAACTCTTCGCCATGGCGATCCTGGCCGGCCGAAAGATGACCCAGACGGCGCATTGCCAGCGGCGCAAGAAATGTTGCCAGCTCCTCCTCCAAACCGAAGGACTCGGCCACGGCGCGCAATTGCGGCGCCAGTTCGGCGAGGCGCAGCCCGCTGCCGTAAAAGTTGATATCGTAGGAACTGCGCGGATTGCCGTCCTCGCGAACCTCCAGGTACATGGGTCGCCGGGCCTGGTCACCCTGCGTCTCGAGGGCGGCGAAAACCAGGTTGCGTACCGGCGAGGGAGACGTGCCGTGCAGACGTTTCACCCGATCCAGAATGTGCGCTTGCGGCAAATTCACATGGCAGAAGTAGCGCGCAATGCCGCCCTCGCCTGGCCGCGCGGTTTCCCACTTGAATGCCAGATAAAGCAGCAAGGGCGAGCCCGGCGCGGACTCCGCGCGGCGGGCGGCGTCGAGGTTGCGGTCGAATTCGAGGTAGACCTTGCACCAGCGCCGTGCGCCCTCGACCTCCACACCGACGTGCAGGTGGTCGGATTGCGGCAGCAGCGCCACCACCTGCTCCATCCATGCCGATGGCATTGCGAAAGCGCGTGCCAGATCGGCGAAACGCGCCCAGGCGGCCGGGGTAACGGCAAAGCCAAGCAGCAGACGGTCGGTCAGCAGGCCGGCGTGCGAAATCTTCAATGAGCGTTCGCGTCCAGCCAGAGGCACGCCAGCCAGCAATTCCAGCAGGATGTCGCTGGCAAACGCGCGCTCGTTCATTTTTCGGACAGGATGCGAACCGTGCACTTGATGCCGGCCGGGATGCGGCCACCCGGGTTGGGTAATTCCAGGCGTATGCCAAAGGTTCCCGATGCGGCGTCGACGACCTTGTCGATGGCGCTGACGCGCGCTTTGTGGACGCCCGAAACGAGCGGTGCGAAGCGGACCTCGCCGGTCATTCCGGTGCGCACGGCGCCGAGCAACTCGACCGGCGCAATGACTTCCACGTGCAGCGGATCGATTTCGGCGAGCTTCAGAATCTTCTCGATACCGACATGTTCGCCGGGTGACATGTAGCGTTCAACGACGACGCCGGCAAACGGACTGCGGATAGTGCGCTGGGCCAGGTTGGCGCGCTGCTGCTCGAGTTCCAGCTTGGCCAGGCGGGTCTGGGTTTCCATTTCATCGTTCTCATAGCCCGAGATGAGTTCCTTGCGAAACAGTTCCTTGTTGCGTTCCACCTTGCGCTCGCCGAAGTCGGCCTGGGCTTGGCGCAGGGCGACGGTCGCCGTCTCCACCGGCGAATTCAGACGGGCGAGCACCTGGCCCTTGGCAACGAAGCTGCCGCGGTCCACCAGGACTTCCGCCAGCGTTCCTTCGACTGCGCTGCCGACACTCGATACCTGGCGCGGCTCGACCATGCATTCCATCTCCTCGCCAAAGGTCTTGCCGGCGTTGATGCTGCGCAGCAGGCTGCGCCCGCCGATCGTCGGTGCCGAGGCGCCGGCTGCCGCCTGTGGCGGGATTGCCGCCGGCCTCGGCGCGGGCCCGGCCGACTGGGCGAGTGCGAAACTTGCCGCAAGCATAAGGGGAATGCTTGAAAAATACCGAATACTCATGGTCGTCATTCTCGTTGTCCGGAAAAAGAAAGCATATCGCCGAGTTGCCGATCGGCTTTGAGCACCGCCGCGCGCGCTTGCGCGTGCTGGCGCTCGACGCGCCGTTGCGCCAAGCGCATCCAGGCGGAAAGGAGTGGCGCATGCAAGCGTGCGTTGGCTGCCAGCCGAAGGATCAGCCGTTCCGCCGCTTCCCCGCGCAGTGGCTGCAGCAAGCTGTCTTCAAAGGACAGGATGGCCTCGACGCAACCGGCATCACCCTGGCGCGCGCTGCGCCCGGCCAATTGGCGATCGATGCGGGCCGCCTCGTGGCGCTCGGACAGGATGACATGCAAGCCGCCCATGGCCTCGACGCCTTCACCGAGCTTGATATCGGTACCGCGGCCGGCCATATTGGTGGCGATGGTAATGGCCCCGGCCTGGCCGGCGGCGGCCACCACCTCGGCTTCGTCCGTATCCTGTTTGGCGGAGAGAAGATTGAATGCCAGTCCGAGCCGCGTCAGTTCGGCTGCGGCGCGCTCGGAAGCCGCGACGGTGCGCGTACCAAGCAGGACCGGGATACCCCGCGCATGTAATTCATCGACCCGCGCCGCGATCTGCTGCCATTTCTCAGCCGCCGTCGGGTAGATGCGCTCAGGCAGCACGCGCCGCCGGCACGGCCGATGGGTGGGCACCGCCGCCACGGCCAAACCATAGACGCGGCCGAGTTCGCCCGCCACCTCCCTGGCCGTGCCGGTCATGCCGGCAAGCCGCAGATAGCGCGAAAAGAAGCGCTGATAGCTGATGCTGCCCAAAGTGCGGCGCTCGCTCGATTCCTCGCAATTTTCCTTGGCCTCGATCATCTGATGCAGGCCCTGGCCCCAGGAGCGGTCGGGCATGACACGACCGGTACCGATATCGATGATCTGGACGCTGCCGTCGCGCACCAGATAGTGCTCGTCGCGATGATACAAGTTGAGTGCGGCGAGGGCCTGCAGGACGAGTTCTTCGCGCCGGCGCAGATGGCGCCAGGGTCCCGGACGGACGGCGCACAGGTCGGCCAGGCGCCCGTAGCCGCTCTCCGTCAGACTGATCCGGCCCTCGCGCTGGAGAATGACAAAATCCTCGTCCGGCGAGAGGGCACGCGCGAGCTCCAGGGCAGTTACCGCCCAGGCGGCAGCGCCAGCATCGGGCGTGGCGCCGGAGATGATGAGCGGCGTGCGGGCTTCGTCGATCAACACACTATCGGCCTCGTCAATGATGGCGAAATGCAGGCCGCGCAGCAGCAGGCTGTGCGAGCGCGACCGATCGCCATACAGATTTTCGAGCAGCAGATGAATGTTGTCGGCATCGCCGCCGAGCAGAATGCGATCGCGCAAATAGTCGAAAGTCAGGGTCTTGTTGGTGCAATAAACGATGTCGCGACGATAGATCGCCTGTCGTTCGGCGTGCGTCATGCCTTCGAGGACGGCGCCTACGGAAAGGCCGAGCGCCTCATAGACCGGCCGCATCAGTTCGCAGTCACGATCAGCTAGGTAATCGTTCACCGTCACCACATGCACCGGCATGCCGGCAAGCGCGGCGGCGGCGGCCGGCAACACGGCGGTCAGCGTCTTGCCCTCGCCGGTCGCCATCTCGGCGATGCGCCCGCGGTGCAGGATGATTCCCCCGATGAGCTGCACATCAAAATGCACCATGTTCCAGGCGAGCGGCTGGTCGCAGACCATGATCTGCCGCCCCGAGAGCCGGCGGGCCGCGTTCTTCACCACGGCGAATGCCTCGGGCAGGATCGCGTCGAGCTCGGCGGCCAGTTTCTCCCGGTCCTCGATTTTGGCCAGCGCCTCCTTCC
>CAIXAY010000175.1 GCA_903917505.1 uncultured beta proteobacterium
CGCCGGGCCAGGTAGGCGCGGCGCAAGGACAATTGCTGCGCCAGGATCTCGTCGAACTTGATGCGCCGCCAGGCCGGATGTGTGCGCTGCTGCAAAGCGGCCTCGGGAACGCCGGGCGGTGGCGCGTGCAGCAACTGCACGGCCGCGTCGAAAGCCGGCAGCGACTGCGCGCTGCACCAGCGCGCATCGAGCAATTCGGAGAGATCGGCCTGCGCCAGCGCCGGCGCGATGAGCTTGCGCAGCACGTTCTGCGACAGGCCGGCGGTGGTCGGATAGACGGGGGTGAGCGCTTGCGGCAGCGGTTCCTCGTCGCCGACCACGCGGTAGCGCGGATGGACCATTTCGGCACCGAGAAAACCCGGGCGGATTTCGCCGAACAGCCGCAGCTTGCGCCCGTCGTCGCGCGCTCTTTCGAGCTGTTTGGTCTGGCTGCCGTAGAAGTTGAGGAAGCGCAAGACCAGTTCACCGCTCTCGTCCTCGACACGCGCCACGAGCTGGCGGCGCGGCCGGAACTGCACCGAGACGTCGAGCACCCGCGCCTCGACCTGCACCGGCACGTTGGCCGGCGCCTCTGCGATCGCCACGACCTGCGTCTCGTCCTCGTAGCGCATCGGCAGATGCAGAACGAGGTCGTCGCCGCGCAGCAGGCCAAGCTTTTTCAGCCTGGCGAGGATCGCCGGCGGCGCCGTGATCGCCTCGGCGGGCATCAACTGGCGCTTGGCAACACCATGACGCCGTCGGCTTCAACCAGCGCGCCGCGCGGCAGGGCAGCGACGCCGACCGCCGCACGCGCCGGATAGGGTTCGGAAAAATAGCCAGCCATCGCCGCATTGACCTTGGCAAAATGGCCGAGGTCGGTGAGATAGACGTTGACCTTGACGACGTCGGCGAGCGTTCCGCCCGCCGCCTCGACGACCGCCTTGAAGTTGTCGAAAACGCGCGCGATCTGCGCCTCTATGCCCTCGGCCATCTGCATCGTCGCCGGATCGAGGCCGATCTGCCCCGACAGATAGACGGTGTCGCCGGCGCGCACCGCCTGCGAATAGGTGCCGATGGCGGCAGGCGCATTCGCGGTGGCGACAATTGATTTGATCGTTTTGCTCATCACGCTGTCCTTATTAGACCTGAAAGATGAAGTTTAACCACGAAGGGCACGAAGATCACGAAGAGAAGCGTGCGCTGCGCGCCTTGGCAGCGCCGCTATCAGATGAATGGCAAGATGGCTGGCTGAATTCCTTTTCTTCGTGCGCTTCGTGCTCTTCGTGGTCAAGAAGGTTCTGGTCTCAAATGACGACACCGATTATCGCCAATCTGGAAAAATTGCTCGGCGGGCCGCGCGATGGCGCGCTGCTCCGCTACTCGCTCGGCAATGAGTGGCTGAAGGCCGGCGATCCGGCGCAAGCCGCGGCTTGCCTGCGCGCCGCCCTCGAACGCGATGCGCAATACTCGGCAGCCTGGAAGCTGCTCGGCAAGGCTCTGGTGGCGTGCGGCGACATCGCGGCGGCGCGTACAGCCTATGCCCAAGGCATTCTCGCCGCCGAAGCCAGGGGCGACGTGCAGGCTGCGAAAGAGATGGCCGTGTTCGCCAGGCGGCTCGCCAAAGATTCCGACGCTAACCCCTAGCGCTTGCCGCCCTTCGGCAGTTGCAGCACGGAATCGATGCCAAGCGCCTTCATCTTCGCGCGCGCCGCTTCGGCTTCTTCCCGGGTCTTGAACGGACCCACTTCGACGCGCGCCTCGATCGTCGACGGAATGCCTTCGAGCATCAGCCTGGCATGCAATTCCTCGGCACGGCGCGGGTCGGAAAACACCCCGGCCTGCAAGGCATAGCCGTAGATCAGCCGCGGCGGCGCGGGCGGCGCCGACGGGGCGGCAACGGCAGCCGGCGCCGCAGCAGGCTCCGCGCGCGCCGGCGTAGCGGGCGCAGCCGGCGTTGCCG
>CAIXAY010000176.1 GCA_903917505.1 uncultured beta proteobacterium
ACCGACGGCCTGCAGGCCGAGCGCGAACAGGGAATCACCATCGACGTCGCCTACCGCTACTTCACCACCGGCACGCGCAAGTACATCATCGCCGATGCGCCCGGCCACGAGCAATACACGCGCAACATGGTCACCGCCGCCTCGACCGCCGACCTGGCGATCATCCTGATCGATGCGCGCAAGGGCGTGCTGACGCAGACGCGCCGCCACTCCTACCTCGCGCATCTGGTGAACATTCCGCACCTCGTCGTAGCCATCAACAAGATGGACCTCGTCGACTACTCGCAGGCAGTATTCGACCGCATCATGTCCGATTACCTCGCCTTCGCGGCCAAGCTCGGCATCGAGGACGTGCATTTCGTTCCAATGTCGGCATTGAACGGCGACATGGTCGTCGATCGCGGCGATCGGCTCGACTGGTACCAGGGGCCGACGCTGATCGAACTGCTCGAAGCGGCGACCGATTCGCACGCCGAGCACGACGAGAACTTCCGCTTCCCGGTGCAATACGTCTGCCGCCCGCAGGACTCGGCCAATCCCGACCTGCATGACTATCGCGGCTTCATGGGCCGCGTCGAATCCGGCATGGTCGAGGTGGGCGATGCCGTCACCATCCTGCCGGCAGGGCGAGAAACGCGAGTCAAGGACATCCGCGTCATCGGCGATTCACAGGCCCGCGCTTATGCCGAGCAATCGGTCACCCTGTTGCTCGAGGACGAAATCGATATTTCGCGCGGCGACATGATCGTCAAGACCGGAGAACTGCCGGGCGTCTCCAAGCAGGTCAACGCCATGCTCTGCTGGCTCTCGGAAACGCCGCTCGATCCGCGCCGCAAATACCTGGTCCGGCATACGACTCGCGAGAGCAAGGCCATGCTCGCCGGCATCGGCTTCCGCATGGACATCAATACCATGGAGCGTCAGCCTGCCGAAAGACTGGCGATGAACGACATCGCCCAGGTCAGTCTCAAGCTCGCGCAGCCGATCTTCGCCGACCCTTACGCCGACAACCGGGCCACCGGCGCTTTCATCGTCATCGACGAATCGAGCAACAATACCGTCGCGGCCGGGATGATCCTCTGATCCCGCGCATCGAGCCGCCCGCGGCAACGCATAGATTGAGGCGCTGAACGACGTGCGCCTCTGGTCACTGCATCCGCGCTATCTCGATCCGCAGGGCCTCGTGGCCCTGTGGCGCGAGGCCCTGCTGGCGCAGGCGGTGTTGCGCGGCGCGACGCGCGGTTATCGCCACCATCCGCAACTGCAGCGTTTCCAGTCGCAGCCCGAGCCGCTTGCCGCAATCGCTTCCTATCTGCTCGGCGTGCACGCCGAAGCGACAGCGCGCGGCTACGCCTTCGACCGCGACAAGATCGGTGTCGCCGCGGCGCCGCCGGGCATCGCGGTCACCGCCGGCCAGATCGCTTACGAGTGGCAGCATCTGCTGCACAAACTCGCCGCCCGCGATCCCCGGCGCCATGAGCGCTGGCGCGATCTGGCAATGCCCGAATGCCACCCGCTGTTCGAGCGCGTTCCCGGCCCGCTGGCCGATTGGGAGCGACAGCAAACGCGCTGACGGATCGCCAGGCGGAACTGCGGCGATTGGACTCGCTGCAAATTTCCCCGCACGCCGGCGAGCCCGAATTTCATTCCGCTGCGGCAGGTCTATGGCGCTTGATCGCTAGGCCGGCGCTTTTTCGGCAATGTCGCCGTCGAGGTAGTACCAGCGACCGTCTTCGCGAATGAAGTGGCTCGTCTCATGCAAGCGCCCGGCGCGGCCGCCGATCTTATAGCGCGCGACGAATTCGACGCGCGCGTGCGTCGCATCTACGGCTTCGTGGCGGCGAACGTCGAGGCCCAGCCAGCGCAGGCCGTCTTCGAATTCGAGCCTCGCCGGGCGCGTGTCCGGGTGCCAGGTCGCGAGCAGATAGGCTTCGAGCCGCAGCACGTAGGCGCTGTAGCGCGAGCGCATCAGCGCCTCCGCGTTCGCGGCGCCGGCGCCGGCGTGGAAGGCGCCGCAGCATTGCGCGTAACCCTCCGCGCGGCCGCAGGGACAGGCGGCGAGCGCCACTCTAATTCCTCATCCCCGTTTCGGCGGCTGCGGGCGAGGCCAGCTCAGCGTTTGCTCTTCGACTCTTTGCGCAAGCGCAGCAGCCGCGTCAGTTCCGGTGCCTGCATCAGCGTCACCCGGCGCTCGGCGGCAAAACGCTGCGCGTTGTCGGTGAGATCGCCGGTGACGACGTAGATCGCAGCGTTCAGCTCCTGGGCGCGCCGCGCGGCATCGAGCTCGCGCAGCGGCTCGATGCCGTGGCGCGCCGCTTTCCAGCGCTTGCAGCTGAGCAGCGAGGTACGGCCGCCCTTGACCAGAATGAAATCGGCGGCGCCGTCGGTCCGCGTCACGACATAACCGTCGCGCTCGAGCGCCTGCGCCATCAACGCCGAGAATTCGCGCCAGGGCATCGCCGCGATGGCTTCAAGCGTCGCTTCGACGCGCGCCGTCCGTGGCGTATTTCGTTGCCTCCAGACGACCATGAAGCCGGTGACGATGAACGGGATGGAGAACGAGACGGCATACGGCGCGTAATCGTCGGGGAGCATGAAGCGGCCGGCGAGGCCGAAAGCCACCGCGATGGCGAAGCTGACCCACCACGGCGCGCGCAGCAAATAGGCGAACAGCGAATTTTCGGACATCTTGAAGCTGAAGCTCATGGTCGTCACTCGGTTCTAAAGCCATTGAAATTCAAGCTGCGACACGCCGACTGATCTTCAGTCGAGCTTGATGCCGGTACGTGCGATCACCGAGGCCCACGCGGCCGTTTCCTTCTTCAGCAGGTCCGCGAACTGTTCCGGCGTTCCGCCCGCGGGTTCGGCGCCGGCGACGAGCAGCCGCTGCTGCACGTCGGGCATGGCCAGAATCTGCGCTATGGCCTTGTTCAAGCGCTGCACGATCTCGGCCGGCGTATTGGCCGGCGCGAGAAAGCCGTTCCAGGTCGTCGCGTCGAAACCCGGATAGCCCAGTTCGGCCAGCGTCGGCAACTCCGGAATGGCCACCGAGCGCTTGCCGTTGGACACGGCGAGCAGCTTGATTTTTCCGGTCTTGATCAGCGGCTGCACGTTGGACAGCGCCGCAAAGAGCAGTTGCACTTCGCCCTTCGACAAGGCCAGCGTCGCCGCCGGTCCGCCATTGTAGGGGATATGCACCATGAATGTCCCGGACTTCATCTTGAACAGTTCCATCGACAGGTTCGACAGCGAGCCGATGCCGACCGAGGCATAGTCGAGGACGCCGGGCTTGCGCTTGGCCAGGGCAACCAGATCCTTCACTGAATTCACGTTGAGGTCGGCGCGCACGGCCAGCACATTGGGTTGGGTCACCGCCAGGATGATGGTCGCGAGATCGCGAGAAACGTTGTAAGGCGGTTTGGGCGAGAGCGAGGGAGCGACGGTCAGCGGCCCGTTGTAGCCAAGCAGGAAGGTGTGTCCGTCGTGCGCATTGACGACGGCATCGACGCCTATCGTGCCGCCGGCGCCCGCCTTGTTATCGACGATGACGGTCTGGCCAATCATCGGTCCGAGCTTTTCGGCAACGACGCGCGCCACGATGTCGACCGAACTGCCGGGCGGCGTCGGCACAACAAAGCGGACCGTCCTGGTCGGCCACGCTTCGGCGGCCTGCGCGTTGTTGAGGGCGAACACCGGGCACAGGAGAAGCAGGATGAAGCGCAAGCTTGCTGACATGAAATTCATAGCTCCGAACGGATTGAATACAGACCGACATTTTGCCTAGCACAACGCAAAACCGCCAGCATCTTGCGCGGCGAAGACATCGGCGTG
>CAIXAY010000177.1 GCA_903917505.1 uncultured beta proteobacterium
GATCTGGTGCTGGTCAACGCCTTCCTGATCCAGCTCTACATGCCGCTGAGTTTCCTCGGGGTGATTTACCGCGAAATCCGCCAGTCGCTGGCCGACATCGAGCGCCTGTTCGACCTGCTCGCCGTCGATCGCGAAATTGCCGATGCGCCTAATGCCGTCCCGCTGCCGGCCGGCCCCGTGGCGGTGCGCTTTGCCTCGGTCGATTTTTCCTACGAACCTAAGCGCCAGATCCTTTTCGACGTCAGCTTCGAAATTCCGCGCGGCCATACGGTGGCCGTCGTCGGCGAATCGGGATCGGGGAAATCGACGCTGGCGCGGCTGCTCTACCGTTTCTACGACATCGACGAAGGCAGCATCCGCATCAACAACCGCGACCTGCGCGAGCTGACGCAGCAGAGCCTGCGCGCAGCGATTGCCATCGTGCCGCAGGATACCGTGCTGTTCAACGACACGATCTACTACAACATCCAGTACGGGCGGCCTCTGGCGAGCCGCTCCGAAGTGCTGGCGGCGGCGCGGGCCGCGCAGCTCGCCGATTTCATCGAGATCCTGCCCGACGGCTACGAGACGCGCGTTGGCGAGCGCGGACTCAAACTCTCCGGCGGCGAAAAGCAGCGCGTGGCCATCGCCCGGGCGCTACTCAAGAATCCGCCGCTGCTGATCTTCGACGAAGCGACCTCGGCGCTCGACTCGAAAACCGAGAAGGCGATCCAGGCCAGCCTCGACGCCGCGGCTCGCGGACGCACAACGCTGGTGATCGCCCACCGCCTGTCGACGATCATGAACGCCGACACCATCCTGGTCATGGACAACGGCCGCCTCGTCGAGCGCGGCGCGCACGCGGCGCTGCTCGCCGCAAACGGCCGCTACGCCCAGATGTGGGCGCTGCAGCAGCAGGAAGAGGAAAACGAAACCGGGCTGGTCGCCTAGCCCGCCGCCGCGCGCAGCTTCCTGCTCGTCAGATGGCGTCCGGCAGGTCGAGCTCGAGAATATACGAACTCAGGCACTTGCCGTGCGGATCGAGCGCCAGAGTGCGAGTCACGCCGCCACCGAGCGCCTTGGTCATGACAAAGTTCAGGGCGCCCAGTTGCGGCAGTTCGTAGCGCACTACATCACCCTGCACGACCCAGTCGAAGTGCTTCTTCAGCGCTGCGGGGGTGAGCTGTTCGCAAAGTCTTGCGTAGTCCTTCTGGTCGAAAGCGATGACAGATAGATTCGAGGTATTGCCCTTGTCGCCGGTGCGCGAGTGGGCGAGTTCACGGACTTTCATTGTTTAGGCCTCCAGATAGCTGACAGCCGCTTTGACGCTTTCGCGCGGCAACAAGACCGAGAGAATGGCGATCACCTCCTTGGCCGACTTGAACGCTCCGCCGCCGCCCGCCGGGCCGTTCGTGTAAAGCGTTTCCACTTCATTGCCGACGCGCACGGCTTCCTTCATCGAATCCGTACGCGCGGTCACCCGGATGCGAACTTCGCCTGGTTCGACGGCGTTCGCCCGGGTGTGGATGGCATTGACGCCGATCAAGTCATAACGGATTTCCGAGAACTTCACGCCGGTCAGCGCCAGTCTTTCTTCCACGATCTCGAGCGCCAGTTGGCCGCGGCGCTGCGCGCCCATGCCGGCATACGACATCTGGCCTTCGCCGATGAAGCCATCGCGATAGCCCACTGAAACCTTGAGTGTCGGCGGACGCGCGCGCCCGGTCGCGCCTTCGACGCGTACCTGATCCGGTCCGACCTGCGTCATGGTCACGCGCGAGAAATCGGCGACGACGTCGGGCGTCAGGTAGGTGGTCGGATTGTGCAGCTCATACAGCATCTGCTCTTTGCAGGTCGCGGTCACCACTTTTCCGCCCGAGCCGTCGACCTTGGTGATGATGGCACTGCCGTCTTCGGACACCTCGGCGAGCGGGAAACCGAGCCGAGCCAAACCATCGACATCCTTGAACCCCGGGTCGGCAAAATAGCCGCCGGTGATCTGGCCCGCGCATTCGAGGAGATGACCGACCAGGGTGCCTTTACCGAGCTTGTCCCAATCCTCGAAGGACCAGCCGAATTCGAAAATCTGCGGCGCCAGGAAAAGGGCCGGATCGGCCACGCGGCCGGTGATGATCACCTGGGCGCCGGCGCGCAAGGCTTCAACCAGAGGCGCCGCGCCCAGGTAGGCATTGGCCGAAGTCATCTTGCTAGCGAGCGTATGGATGGACTCGCCGTTTTCCTCGATGCGCAGCTCGGAGCCCTTGACCGATTGGAATACGTCGTCACCCGTCACGGCAGCGATCTTCAGGCCCGTCAAGCCCAGACTCGCCGCGACTTCGCGGGCTTTTTCGGCAGCCGCCAGTGGATTGGCCGCGCCCATGCTGGTAATCAGGGTGATGCCGTTCTTCACGCACAGCGCCAGAACCGACCGCAGACGTTCTTCCAACAGGAGATCGTATCCGGCCTTCGGATCTTTCAGCTTCGCCTGTTGCGCGAGGGCGATGGTACGCTCGGCCAGGCACTCATAGACCAGGTAGTTGAGCTTGCCTTTTTCGGCCAGTTCGACGGCTGGTTCAATACGGTCGCCGGAGTACCCCGCTCCTGCACCGATTCTTATGGTTTTCATGATTGTCCTCGTTTGAGTTTCTAGACTGGATTCAGATCGGAAAGACGCCGATAGCCACGGCGGTGAAGGTCATGACGATCGACGCGCCCCACAGGAAGGGGATCGAGTATTTCTGGTGATCGCCCAATTCGATGCCGCACAGGCCGACAACCAGGAAAGTGGCCGGCGTCAGCGGACTGACCGGAAATCCCGTCGTCATTTGCCCGAGCACTGCGGCCTGCGCCATCTGGACCGAGGGAACACCGAGCAGATTGCCGACTTCGGAAATCACGGGCAACACGCCGAAGTAGAAGGAATCGGGATCGAACAGCAGGCTCAAGGGCATGGAAATCAGGCCCAGAACAAAGGGAATATGCGTCGCCATGTCGGCGGGGACCACGCTCACCGCCGCCTTGGCCATGGCCGTCAGCATGCCGCCGCCGGTCATGATGCCGGTGAACACGCCAGCGGCGAGCAGAATGCTGGCCATCATCAGCGCGGCCTTGGCGTGGGCATCGACGCGGGCGCGCTGCTGCTCGACGTTAGGGTAGTTGATGATCAGCGCCAGCACGGTGCCGACCATGAACATCACTGCCGGCTCCATTTTGCCGCCAATCATCGAACCCATCACCACCAGGGTCAGAATAAGATTGATCCAGAAATTTTTCGGGCGACGGATCTTTTCTTCTTCCGGCGTCAGCGTGCGGCCCAGAACGATATCGCTGGCTGCATCGCCAGTCAGATTCAGACGCTTTTCTTCCCGCTTGCCGAGCCAGTAGGCCGTGCCGAAAGCGAAAGCCAGACCGGCGATTTGCACCGGGACCAGGGGCGTAAAGATGTCGGAAACCGGAATGTGCAAAGCCGCCGAAGAGCGGATCATCGGGCCGGTCCATGGAAGAAAATTGACGCCGGCCGCCAGGGAACAGCAGCAGGCCAACACGCGCTTGTCCATGCCCAGGCGGTTGTAGATCTGGATCATCGCCGGAATGGTGATCAGGAAACACACGGCGCCCGAACCGTCGAGGTGGATGATCAGCGCCAGCAGCGTCGTGCCGACCGTGATGCGGGCCGGTTTGGTGCCGACGGTGCTGAGGATGCGGTTGATGATCGGGTCGAGCATGCCGGCATCGGTAACGATGCCGAAATAGGTGATGGCAAAGATGAACATGCCAATGATAGGCGCCATATTCTTGACGCCGTTGATGATGAATTTGTTGAGGCCGAAACCAAAGCCGCCGATCAGACCGGCGATGATCGGAATGGCAATGAGGGCCACCATTGGCGATAACTTCTTTGTCATGATGGCCGTCAACATGACCACGATCGTTAGAAAGCCAAGCAGAGCGAGCATGTTCTGTCCCCAATCCTGAAACGAAAGACCTGTGGCCCTTTCGCAATGGTTAATGAGCGGCCGCCGGATCTTGTGTCCGTGTCGACCCCGCCGATTTATGTTGCCCGGACGCCGGTAACCTCGAGTTGCCGAGTTTGCGAAGTGTGTTATTCGCCAATGAATCTGTAAAATGGTCATTTTCGATGGATTGATCGGCTATGGCGATTAATGTCTCGTTCAAGCTGCTCAAAGCTTTCCTGGCTTTGAGCGAGCAGAAGAACTTCACGCGCGCCGCCGAGCGTTGCCATGTCTCTCAGTCAACGTTCAGCGGGATGATTGCGCGTCTGGAGGATGAAGTCGGCGCGCGCCTGTTCGATCGAAACACGCGCAACGTGGTGCTGACGCCCGAGGGCGACCTGTTCGCGGAAGCCGCGCTGCACCTCGTTAACGATATCCAGCTGACCTTTTCCGATTTGAGCGAGTACGTGGCAAAGAAAAAGGGCCACGTCGGCATCGCGACACTGCCCTCGATTGCCGGAGAATGGCTGCCGCCGGTCATTGCCGAGTACCGGCGCCTTTATCCGGGCATCGCCATCGAAATCTACGACGAATTGTCCGATCACTGCCTCGAACTCTTGGGGCAAGGCAAAGTGGACATCGCCTTGGCCGCGCCTAATTTCTCGCTCGATGAATATGTATCCGAGCATTTCTACACCGATCTCTTCTTTCTCGTCTGCCGCCGC
>CAIXAY010000178.1 GCA_903917505.1 uncultured beta proteobacterium
GATCTCGCGGTAATGGCGCAGCACTTCGACGTAACCGCGCACCGCGAGTTTCTCGAGCGGGTGCCAGGCGTCGAAGCCCTGCCCCGTCATTTTCGGGCCGCCTATGCCATAGAAGATCGCATCGGGCAGCTTGGCCTTGAGCGCCTGGAGCAGGTGGCTGGCCAGCAAATCGCCCGAAGCCTCGCCGGCCACCATGGCGATGCGCACAGGGCCATCGGTCATCGGATGATGCCGCGCTTGGATACCGCGAGAAAATCGAGAATTGGCTGGACTTCGGGATGTTCCTTGGCCTCTTCCTCGAGCTTGGCGCGCGCTTCGTCGAGCATCAGGCCGGACTTGTAGAGCGTGCGGTAGGCGCGCTTCAGCACCATCAGCGCCTCCGCGGAGAAACCGCGGCGCTTCAGGCCTTCGGCATTGATCCCGAACGGCGTGGCGGTATTGCCCGCGGCCATCACGAAGGGCGGAATGTCCTGCAGCACCACGGTGCCGACGGCGGTCATGGTGTGCGCGCCGACGCGGCAGAACTGATGCACGCCGGTATAGCCACCGAGGATCGCCCAGTCGTCGATGTGCACATGCCCGGCGAGTTGCGCGTTGTTGGCGAAGGTGGTGCGGTTCCCGACCTGGCAATCGTGCGCGATGTGCACGTAGGCCATGATCCAGTTGTCATCGCCGACGCGGGTTACGCCGGCATCCTGGGCGGTGCCCAGGTTGAAGGTGCAATACTCGCGAATGGTGTTGCGGTCGCCG
Organism: uncultured beta proteobacterium; assembly: GCA_903917505.1. Next base: position 751 of record CAIXAY010000178.1, read on the forward strand.
ATTTCAAGACGCGTCGGTTCGCCCGCATATTTCTTGTCCTGCGGCACTTCGCCGATCGAGCAGAACTGGTAGATCCGGTTGTCGCAGCCGATCCGCGTACGGCCGGTGACGATGACGTGCGCCGCAATGGTCGTGTTGTCGCCGATCTCGACATGCTCGCCGATGATCGAATAGGGGCCGACGGAGACCCCGGCACCGAGCTTTGCGGCCGGATGAATGATGGCGCTGGGGTGGATCATCCTCTCAGTCACCTCAGACAATATCGCGCTTGGTGCACATCAGTTCGGCTTCGGCGACGAGGTCGCCATCGACGCGGGCCTCGGCCTGGTATTTCCAGATGCCGCGCATCTGGCGCAGGATCGTGACGTGCAAATGCAGTTGGTCGCCCGGCGTCACCGGTTTCTTGAAGCGCGCCTTGTCGATGCCCGCGAAGTAGAAGAGCGAGGTGTCGTCCGGCTTGACGCCCAGGGTCAGGAACGAAAGAATACCGGCCGCCTGGGCCAGCGACTCCAGGATCAGCACGCCGGGCATCACCGGGATGCCCGGGAAATGGCCGGCGAAAAACGGCTCGTTGATCGTCAGGTTCTTGTAGGCATGAATGGTCTTCCCCGGTTCGCAGGAAATCACGCGATCGACCAGGAGGAAGGGATAGCGATGCGGCAGGTGATCAAGGATTTCGCGAATATTCATTTTGTTCAAGATTTCTTCTCCATTTGAGTGAGTTTATCCTCGAGTTCTGAAACCCGCTTGGCGAGCTTGGCCAGGTGTCTGATCTGTGCAGCGTTTTGCAACCAATCGGCGTGGCTTGCGAAAGGAAAAACACTCGTATATAGGCCGGGCTCGCGCAGGCTCTTGGAAATCAGGGTGCCTCCCGAAATATGCACATCGTCGGCAATTTCGATATGCCCGACGATCATCCCCGCACCACCCACCGTGCAGCGCTTGCCAAACTTCGTGCTGCCCGCAATGCCGACGCAAGCGGCCATCGCCGTATCGTCGCCAATGGCCACGTTGTGCGCGATGTGGATCTGATTGTCCAGCTTGACGCCATTGCCGATCACCGTATCATCGAGCGCACCTCGATCGATCGCCGTATTGGCGCCGATTTCCACATCGTCGCCGATGATGACGCGGCCAATTTGCGGAATCTTGATCCAGCAATCGCCCTCTTTGGCGAAGCCAAAACCATCACTGCCGATAACCGCACCGGCGTGGACGATCGCGCGCCGGCCAATTACGCACCTATCATAGACGGTGACATTCGGGTAGAGCCGGGAGTCGTCGCCGACAGCAACACCGTCGCCGAGCACACAGCCCGGATACAGCGTGACATTCTCGCCGATCAAGACGTCGCTGCCGATGACCACGTTTTCGCCGACGCTGGCCGAAGCCGGAACCGCGCTGTGTGCCACGGCCGAGGGGTGCACACCGGCCGGCCGGTCGTCGCACGGATTCAGCAGCGCGAGGACGCGCGCGTAATAAACGTGGACGTTCGGGTAGACGATGCGCGGCAGCGTAGTGTCACCGGCAAACTGCGGCGGCACGATGACCGCCGCGGCGCGCGTGTGCTGCAACTGTTGCCGGAGTTTTGCGTCGGACAGGAAAGCGATCTCGCCGGGACCCGCCGAGGCGAGAGCGCCGACCTGGGTCACTACGACGGAACCGTCTCCTTCAAGCGAACCGCCAAGTCGGGAAACGATTTCGTCAAGCCGCAGCCCTTCTCGCGCAACCACGCCGTCACTTACCTTCGGGCTTGCCTTCCGGCTTGCCATCGGACAGGGCCTTGATAATCTTCTCCGTCACGTCGAGCTTCGGACTGACCCAGACGACGTCCTGAAGGATCAGGTCGTACTTCTCGCTTTCGGCCAGCTGCTTGATCGCCTTGTTGGCCTTTTCGATGATCGCCGCATTCTCTTCATTCTGGCGCAGGTTCAAATCTTCGCGGAACTCGCGCTGTTTGCGCTGAAACTCACGCGACATGTCATTGAGGTCTTTTTCCTTGGCGCGCCGTTCGGATTCGGCCATCGTCACCGCATTCTTCTCCAGCGACTCCTGCAAGGCCTGGAGTTGTTTGGACATGCGCTGCAGATCCTGGTCGCGTTTCGAAAACTCCGCCTCGATCTTCTTCGCCGCCTTGACGGCCGTCGGAGCGTCACGGAATATGCGCTGGGTATTGACGTAACCGATTTTCAAGGCGTCCGATGCCGCCGCGTAGGACGCCGGCAGCAAAGCCAACAATGCGATCAACAGTGCGGCAAGTTTCGTGTTCAAGCTATGTCTCCTAGACTAAAAAGCCGTTCCCATCTGGAACTGGAAACGTTGAATGGTATCATTTTTTTGCTCATTGATAGGCTGCCCGACGCTAAACTTGAGCGGCCCGAAAGGTGATACCCAGGTCGCCGCAAGACCCACGGACATCCGGATCGGGCCCGGGTCGCAGATCTCACCGGGAACACATGTGCCCGTTTGCATCTTTCCATCTGCATAAACTTGACCGGCGTCGAAGAAGGGCCCGAAGCGTACCGACTTGTCGAGTCCGAAACCCGGCATCGGCATGGTTAGTTCGGCGTTGAAAACAAAGCGCTTGGTGCCGCCAAGGCGGGTTGGATCGCCCCCCGTATCTGACATTTCGTAAGGACCCAGACTTGCCGTGTCGTAGCCGCGTACCGAGCCGACGCCACCGGCATAGAAATTCTTATAAAATGGCATTTCCTGCCCTGACATGCCCTTGGCGTAGCCCAGTTCGCCGTTGAGCATCAGCACAAGGCTTCGGCTTACCGGAAAGAATCGCTGGTGCTGGTAGCTCAACTTGTAGTATTTGAGATCCCCCCCGGGGAGGGCCACCTCCAGAGTTGCCTTCTGAAGGGCGCCCCGCGTCGGATTGATCACGCTGTCCTTTGAATCGCTGGACCAGCCGATGGTCGCCGGCAACGTCAGGTTGCCGCAGGTCGTCGGCGTGTTGGTGATGTAGGCGGCATACGCAGGATCCGTCGTCGCTGGAACGGTTGGGTTCCCCGTGCCGCAAAACTCATTGGTGAATCTCAAATACTGGCTTGGCGGCGGTTGCGGAGGCACGAGAAACGCGTCGCTAGGATTGATTTCCACTTTCGTATAGTCGACGGCCAAGCCAAAACTGAGGGCCTGCTTCTCGGCGATCGGAAAACCGAAGCGGATGCCGCCGCCGGTCGATTCGGTCTTGAATTGATAGCCAAGCGTCGTCGGGTCGGATTTCCGACGATAA
>CAIXAY010000179.1 GCA_903917505.1 uncultured beta proteobacterium
AGCAGGGACGCCACGGCAAAGGCGGCGACGAAGTTGTATTCGTTGTAGAGAATCTCGACCTGCAGCGGCATGGTGTTGGTCCTGCCGCGAATGTGCCCGGAGACCACCGACACAGCGCCGAACTCGCCCATCGCCCGCGCGTTGCACAGGATCACGCCGTAGAGCAGGCCCCACTTGATGTTGGGCAGGGTCACCTGGTAAAAGGTCGTCCAGCCGCTGGCACCAAGCACCACGACCGCCTCTTCCTCATCACTGCCCTGGGCCTGCATCAGCGGGATCAACTCGCGCGCGACAAAGGGAAAGGTGACGAAGATGGTGGCCAGCACGATGCCCGGTACGGCGAAGAGAATCTTCACGTCGGTGTCGGCCAGCGCCGGGCCGAACCAGCCCTGCGCGCCGAAGAGCAGCACGTAGATCAGGCCTGAAACGACCGGCGATACCGAGAACGGCAGATCGATCAGCGAGATCAGAAATTGCTTGCCGCGAAACTCAAACTTGGCGATGGCCCAGGCGGCTGCGACGCCGAAGACCAGATTGAGCGGCACGGCGATGGCCGCCACCAGCAGCGTGAGCCTGATCGCCGAGAGTGCGTCTGCATTGACTACGCCTGCGGCGTAGGCCGACCAGCCCTTCTTGAAGGCCTCGGCAAAGACGATGGCCAACGGCATCAGCAGAAATAGGCCAAAGAAGGCGAGCGCCAGCGTAATCAGCAGGACGCGTACCCAGAACGGTTCGCTGGTGGCGATGCGCCGACGGCTGGCGTCGGGCGTCGAAAACCAGCTATGGGCAATAGTTCCAGCCATGATCAGATCCTTTGGTGGCTGCGCTGGGTCCACGCCTGCAGCACATTGATCAGCAGCAGCAGGACGAAGGAGGCGACGAGCATGACTACGGCGATAGCCGTGGCGCCGGCGTAGTCGTACTGCTCCAGCTTGGTGATGATCATCAGCGGCGTGATCTCCGAAACCATTGGCATGTTGCCGGCGATGAAGATGACCGAACCGTATTCGCCGACGGCACGGGCAAAGGACAGGGCAAAGCCGGTGAGTAGCGCCGGCGTGATGTAGGGTACGATCACCCGCCAGAAGGTCTGCCAGCGGTTGGCACCGAGACAGGCCGCAGCCTCTTCAACTTCGGCTTCCAGATCTTCGAGCACCGGTTGAACGGTACGCACGACGAAGGGCAATCCGATGAAGACCAGGGCGACGAGCACGCCAAGCGGCGTGTAGGCGACTTCGATGCCGAGCGGTTCAAGGAAACTGCCGATCCAGCCATTCTTGGCGTAGAGGGTGGCCAGGGCAATGCCGGCGACGGCGGTGGGCAAAGCGAATGGCAGGTCGATCAGCGCGTCGATCAGACGTTTGCCGGGAAAACGGTAACGCACCAGCACCCAGGCGAAGATCATTCCGAACACGACGTTGATCGCCGCTGCGATCAAGGAGGCGCCGAAACTCAGCCGGAACGAGGCGAGCACGCGCGGTTGGGTGGTCACGTGCCAGAAGCCCTCCCAGCCGAGCGAAGTTGACTTGAGGAAGACCGCCGCCAGCGGGATGAGGACGATCAGCGCCAGATAGATGACCGAGTAGCCCAGAGCCAGTGAAAAGCCCGGCAGGACGCTGTGCTGGCGAAAGACGAAGGCCTTTCG
>CAIXAY010000180.1 GCA_903917505.1 uncultured beta proteobacterium
CGCCCACTTCGCCATCCGCCCGCCTATCGAATACCGCCTCAAGGAGCTATTCGAGGTCTGCGGACAATTTACCTCCATGTACGGCAAGGACGGCACGCGGCAGATCGATTTTGGCGAGCTTCTCTTGAAGTTCAAAGACATCGAAGACTACCTGCTGTCCCACATTCCGAAAGTACCCTGCGAGTGTATCGAGGCGACGAAGTGCGACTTGTGCCAGGGGAAGGAGTGGCTTTCCATAGCGGACCTGATGCGTATCGGTGCTACGCTGCCGCGGAAGTCGTTGTGGAAGTTGTACGTCGAGCGGGCTACGCCAGAGCAGCGGGAGAAAAATCGAGAGCAGATGCGCGCGTGGTGGCGGCGGCACGGCAAGGAGTGGAGAGCCTCGCGGTCGGCATTGAAGCAAGCGGCGAGCCAGCGAAGACGCTCGCGGAAGCGCACCAAGGAAGCATTGTCCGCGTGCGCGGAGAACTGCGCGGAAGCGAGTGGACCCTCGGAGACGGAAAACACAAAGCCAACTTCTGGATCGTAGCGAACGAGGTCGTGATCCTATGTCAGCGAATGCCAAGCCAAGCAACGGCCAGCCCGTCAATATGAAGCGTGCCCTCACCGAGGCGGCCGATTCCTCAGACTTGGCGCTTTCCATGCGGCAGGTGCTTGTCGGCGCGCTGACGGAAATGGGCGGACCTACCGAGTTCGGCCGGGAGGTCGTGCGACTGTTCAAGAGCCCGGAGACCAGCGCCGCCAGCAAGGCGGCCATCGCCGCCAACCTGATGAAGATGCTCGGTCTCTACGGCAACGAGGACGACAACGACGAACTCGCCGACGACGAGATGCTGGATCGCTGGCAGGAATTGCAGCGGCAGGAACAGCGCCGCAGCACCCTCGACAGCCTGGAGAGCAACTACGATGAGTGAGATGTTCATGCAGTTCGATGCCGAAGCCTTGCGAAAGGCGATGGGCATCGCTGCGCCGACATCTCTACCGCCGCCCCGCCGCCAGGCGATCTCGGCGGAACAGAAGCGACTGGCCAAACAGATCCTGGGTCGCAAGTTCGAGGGGATCAAGCTCTACCTGCCACTACCGACCGCCGAGAGGTTTCACGCCTGCAACGCCGAAAAGCGGCTGGCGACGGCCTCCAACCGCAGCGGCAAGACCCAGGCGTGTGCTGCCGAGGCAATTCGCGCGTGGCTGGGCTGCGACCCTTATGATAAGTACCGCAAGGAGAACGGCAACTCGATTTTCGTCGGCCTCGATCTGGACCACTGCGCCATGTTCTGGCGGAAGTGCGTCGAGCCCGGCCAGTTTTCCATCATCCGCGACGAAAAGACTTTCATGTGGCGGGCCGTGCGACCCGACCCCAATGACCCCAAACACCTCGATCCATACGACCTGGCCCACCGGGAAAAGTGGAAGGACGCCCCGCCGCTGATCCCCCGCCGCATGATTCGCAGCATTGCGATGGAAGACCGTGGCAAGGGCATTCCCCGCTACGTGACCTTCAAGACCGGCTGGAAGTGCC
>CAIXAY010000181.1 GCA_903917505.1 uncultured beta proteobacterium
GAGAGCACGATGCCGATCGCCCGCTCGCGCTGGTCCTGGGCCAGGGAGCGGAAGAAGAAATCGATCGGCAGGCGATGGCCGCGCGGCGCGGTCGGCTCGAGCAGGTGCAGCGCGCCGTTGAGAAAAGCCATGTCGTAATTGGGCGGGATGATGTAGGCGCAATTGGCGCGCACCACCATGCCGTCCGCGACCTCGAAGACCTGCATGCGGGTGTAGCGCTGGATGAGTTCGGTGAGCAGGCTCTTGTGGTCCGGCGCGAGGTGCTGCACCAGGACGAAGGCCATGCCGGGTTCGGCGTCGGCGGGCATGCCCGAGAAGAAGGCCTCGAACGCGGCCAGGCCGCCGGCCGAGGCGCCGATGCCGACGATCGGGAAGTCGCGGTCCGGCGGGCTCGGGCAGGGCACATCGGGGGCGATCGGCGGAGCGGGAAGCGGCGCTTTGGTCGCTCTTGAAACTTTCTTGGCAGGCATCGCAAATCCAGAATGCCCAATGACAGGCGCTGTGAAGGGATGGTACGCGCATTGGCGCGTTCCAGTCTGTTTATATCGAGTAAACCCGGGCGCTCGTTGCGGGCTCAGGAAGGCCTTCCGTCTTGTGTCTTTGCCCCGGTGCGATCGGCACCCGCCGAGTCTTGATCAGAGCGATCGAATTGTCCGTACGCTAGCGAACATTACCGGAATCGAAACAGGCGCAAGGTGCGTTGCCGAACGGAGGATTTCCGGCAGGCCGCGACAATAGTTACGCGATTACGGTCTGGCGACCTAAGCCGAATTACGGAGCTCTGTCATTCTCATGCAAGAAACAGCTGCCAACAAACCCGTCGGACAGCGCCGAGGTCGGGCATTCAGGTTCTGCCGCACGGCCGCTGCTCGAGCGCGAAGCATGACGCTGCGCGCGCTCGGCTTGCTGGCCTTGGCGCTCCTGCTGCCCCTTGCGCATGCGGCGGTGCCGGGCGATACGCAAACCGAAGTCGATTTCCTGCTCGGCTATCTTGCCGTGTCGGGATGCGAGTTCAATCGCAACGGCAGCTGGTATGACGCCGCTGCCGCACAGGCGCATTTGCGCGAGAAGTACGCCTACCTGGCGGCCTTGCACCGGATCGGGAGCGCTGACGATTTCATTGAAAAAGCGGCATCGGAAAGCAGCATCAGCGGCACGCCCTATCAGGTCCGCTGCCAGGGAAGCGCCCCGGTGGCGAGCCGTAAATGGCTCACTGACGAACTGGTGCGCTATCGATCCCGTCGAACACGGTAGTTACGCCGAGTTTCGCGCGCCTATCGTTTTCAGCAGGGTCACCGCGATGGCGATCACCAGCAGCACGTGGATGAGACCGATGATGGTGTAGGAGGTGACCATTCCGAACAGCCACAGCGCGAAAAGAAGCAGTGCAATCATATACAGCATGGTCGGTTCCTCACCGGTGGGCAGCGCCGCCGGTTGGCCGCGCCGGCCCGGGCGAGATTTGTTCCCGGGCACAGAAGGATAATAGCGGCGTCGTGAAGAAGATTCCGTTCGGCCGCGCACACAGCCATCGTCGCTCAGCGCAGATCGATAGTGACCAGCTTGATGCCGGTCGTCGATAGCGTGACGAAGATCACCCGGTCCGGCGTCACGAAAACGCCGGAGGTGCCGGTGTAGTCCCAGGGATGCGGATGATCGATCACCTTCATCAACTCGATCCCGCCGGGCGTCAGCCGCACGACCGCGACGCCGCGCGGGCGGACCGGATAAACGGCGAGGCACTGCGCCTCATCACAATGCGCGAGGATGCGGCTTTCGCTGGCCATCGGCGGCAGGCCGTATTGGATTTTCTCGACTTCCCCAGCCAGGTTGAGCAGGGCGATGAAGCCGCCTTGGCCCGACGATCCGGCCACCACATAGGACGCCAGCGCGGGCACGAACTCGACGTCGTAGGCATATCTGATCGGCATGTTGCCGGCGATGCGGCGCTGCCGCGTCACCTTGCCGGTCGCGTCGATCAGCGCGCCGTGCAGGGTCATTTCCGGATAGCGTTGCCAGACGACCAGCCAGTTGTGCGCCGAGCCGGCGACGAGCGGCCAGCCGTCGCGGTGGCCGCTGGCGATCTTCGTTTCCTTGCGCCGGGTGCCGTCGTTCTCGACGATGCGGGCATAGATGTCCTTGCCGGTGCCGAGATCGAGAAAGCCGCCGCGATCGACCCAGCCTTCGCCGTAGGCCACCAGGAAGCGCTCGCCCATCGCCGCGACGTGACCCGAATGGCCGCCGCGCCGGATCGTCAGGGGGTAGGCGCGCAGCACGCGCAAATCGCTGTCCCACAGGCCGGCTTGCTGGTTGATGCCGTCGGCGCCGTCCTCGCTGGTCATCAGCAGCGTTCCGGCGGCATTGATGGCGATGCTCGGCGGTTCCTGCGCCTCGGGCCCCGCCACCAGAAGCTGCGGCGCGCCGAGCGCGGCTTCCTCGCCGGCGCCGGCCTGCAGCCAGGCATAGAAGACATCGTGCTGCCAGTCGCCGCCCGGATTGGCCTGCGGCGGATTGCCCGGGCTTCCCCACACGACCAGGATCTTATCGCCGATACGGAGCACATCGACGCCGTGCTGCCAGGCGCGGTGATCTTCCGCCGCGGCATTGCCGCCGGCCATCAGCGCAAGAAAGCAAACGGCAATGAGCTCGCCCAATCCGCCGATGAATTGCCTGAGCGGAACGGGATTCGAGGACATGTTTCCTGCCCGGCTAAGCGGCGATCGAGGGCGCGGCGGTCAGGATGTCGACGCGCACGATTCTACCGTCGGCATCGTGACTGACGCACAGCCGTTTCTCGCGCTGCCACAGCGCGACCGCGCGCGGATCCTGGCCGAAATCGCGCCCGATCTCGGCGGGCGTGACCGGCGGGGAGCCGGCGCGCCTTTCGTCGCCGCGAAAGCGCACGATGTTGTACGCCGCCCACAACACCAGCCCGCCGCCGAGCAGCAGCACGATCAGGCTGTACATGCCGATCACCTGGAGCACCTCGTGATAGCCGCCGAGCACGACCATGTACTTGAAGGCCTGCTGCACGCCGAGCGACCAGGCCAGCAGCGCCAGCAGCGGCAGCCACAGGTAGACCCACAGCGCCCAGAAGACGAGGGTCAGGGCGCCGTACACCTGCCGCTGGCGCGGCGACTGCAGGTCGGGGCGCTCGATGAGCGGGGATTTCAGGGCAATATGCCGCGGTCCGGACTGATCCATCGTGCCCTCTTCTTGGTGTTTCGCAGCAGCGCGCGCGGCGCCGCGACGATGGTGGTGATCATGTTGAGGATCCAGTAGGCCAGCGGGTACCAGATCATCCAGTAGAAACTCTTGAGTGCGCCTTTGTCGTAACGCGCATCGAGCGCCAGGCTGACGCCGATCTGCATCAGGCAGGTGGTGCCGACCATGACGCCGTTCCAGCCCGAGAGAAAACTCGGCACGCTGTATTCCGGCGGCAGTTCAACGACAAAGCCGACCAGCCACAAGGTCGCGATGACCAGGATCGAATAGGCCCACAGCACGCTCAGCATGAACTCGAGCAGCACCGGCCACATGCGGCGCGCGTCCCAGAGGTGCTCGATGCGCCAGTTCTTCATCATCACCTGGATGCCGCCGGTTGCCCAGCGCAGCCGCTGCTGCCAGAGCCCGCGCAAGGTCTCGGGCGCGAGAATCCAGCACTGCGCTTTCGGTTCGAAGCGCACGTCCCAGTGCCGGATCTGGAGCTTCCAGCTGACGTCGATATCCTCGGTCAGCATGTCCGAACTCCAGTAGCCGACGTCGTGCAGGGCCGCCTTGCGGAAACAGGCGACGACGCCCGACACGGTGAAGATGCGGCCATAGGTTCGCTGGGCGCGCTTGATCAATCCGACGATCGACGAATATTCGCCGACCTGCAGCTTGCCGAGCAGCGTCGAACGGTTGCGCACGCGCGGGTTGCCGGTGACCGCGCCGACGCGCGGGTTGAGGAAGTGCACCATCATCCACGACAGCGCCTGCGGATCGAGCAGGGCATCGGCGTCGATGCAGCACAGGAATTGCGCCGGCGTCATCAGCGACGCCGTGGTCAGCGCCACCGCCTTGCCCTGGTTGCGCGCGCAATGGATGACCCGCACCTTGCGGTGCCGCGCGGCGAGTGCGTCAAGGATGTTTCGCGTTTCGTCGGCGCTGCCATCATTGACCAGCAGGATGTCGAAATCCGGGTAGGTCGAAGCGAGCAGGTATTCGACCGTGTCTTCGATGTCGCGGCCCTCGTTGTGGCAGGGCACGATGACCGTCACCGGCGGATAATCGGGCAGCGCCGGCGGCGTTTCCGGCTCGCCACGCGAGCGGCTTTCCTTCGCTGGCCGCTCGTAACGAAAATAGTAGAACACGGCGCCTATCATCCACAGATGCGCCATGAACAGCGGATAGTAGTAGGAGTACGCCGAGAAGAACTCGACCGGCGAGGTTCCGGGATCCGGCATCATGGTTTCGTCTCTTTCAAGCGGGGTGGATAGACGCGCAGGGACAGGGCCGGCGCCAGCAGTTCGAGCGGCGTTTCGTCGCCGATAAAATCGGCCGACCGGTAGCCGAAATTGAGCGCCCCTTCGAGTTGCAGCGCTCGCATCTGCCAGGGAATCCCGGCGGCGAGGCTGCGGTCTGCCGGCGCTGGAGCGCCGGGCAGCATGAAGATGAGCTTGTTCCAGATGTCGGGAGACCCCTCGGCCTGGCCCAGGGATCGGCCCAGGGCGGCGAGCGAGGCCTGGTCGAGCGGCGCCAGCCGATCGCTCGGCGCACTCGTCAAGGCCACGTAGTCGTAGGCCGCGATGGCGGCTGCAATGGCCGGCGCCGCATCGGGCAGGAAGTCCAGCATGCGCACCGTGGCCATCGGCATGCGGAAGGCGCGCACGCGCGTCGCGTACCGACGCGTCAATTCCAGGCTGGCGGCGTCGAGGGCTTCGCCGGAAGCGGGCGCCGTTGCGAAGGCCAGGCCATCGAAATTGGCGTGGCGTGCCAGGTCCTCGTAAATTTCGCCGATACACTCCGGCGACACGCCGGGACTGCCGAGCGGCATCACCGCGATCACTTTCACATCGGTCCGCGAAGCGAGTTGCCACGCGGCCCGGTTGAACAGGTCGCCGCGCATCGGCAGGCAGCGGTTCGGGAAATAGGCGGCGGCGCTGCCGTCGCCGCGCTCGCCGCTCATCGCCCGCAGGAAGACGTGTGTCGGCTTGAGGACTTCGATGCGATCGAGCAGCGCCGACAGATTGCGCTCCTGGCGCAGCGGATCGGCGCTGTAGATTTCATCGAGACCGACCTCGATGACGCGCACCGGTTCGCGTGTGCGCGGCCCGCGCACTTCGACGGCGAATTCGGCCAGCGAGGGATCGTGTTCGATCAGCGTGCGGCGCACGGCGCTCAGCGGAAGGTCCGGCGTGTTGGCGCCGTCGTCGAGGGTCAGGGCGATGGTCATGCCCGACTCGCCGGCGATGCGCAGCAACTCGCCGTTGTAACTGCCGTAGGGCCAGACAATGACGCGCGGGCGCCGCCCTGTTTCGCGCGCAATGACATCGGAATTGCGTGCGAGGTCGGCGCCGACGCGCGCCCGCCAGCTTGCATCGGTCTCGTAGGTGCCGTCGGCGGCGTCATAGGTGCGGGCCGTCGCCGCCGGCTGCAGGTTGCCCTGCGGATTGGCGAGGATGCCGCGGTGCAGGTCATAGGTGTGCGAAGCGATTTCGACGAGGCCCGAGTCGGCCATCTCGCGCAGTTCGCCCCAGCTCGGGAAGCTGGCTTCGACGACCGTGCCTTTTTCTCCGTACGGCGTCGCGACGCCCTGCGGCGTGTCTATCCAGCGTCCGACCACGGCCAGCACCGCCGGGAAGCCGAACTCGCGCAGCAGCGGATAGACGCGGGTGTAGAAGGAAAGATAGGCGTCATCGAAACTCAGCAGCACCGCGCGCGGCGGCAAAGGTTTCCCGCCTTGGCGCGCCGAGACGATGGCCTCGACGCTGACCGGCGTGTAGCCGTTGCCGCGCAGCCAGGCGAACTGCCTGACCAGCGCCGCGCTGTCGACGGCGTAGGGGTCCGGGTAGTCGCGCACGTCGTCGCGCGCTTCGTGGTAGGAGAGCACGACAAAGCTTCCGGGCACGGCGTAGGGGTCGGCCAGCGTCGAATCGCGCGCCGCGGCTAGCGCCTGCGCCACGCACGCGGCCAGGAGAAAGGTGATCAAAGCGAGCCGGCGCATTCTTAGAATTTCCCGTCGAGATAGAAATACACATAATTGCGCGTCGTCTGCACGCCGTCGTACGGGTGCTCGCCGCGGCCGATGCCGTAACGCAGGGTCAGGCGGTCGTCGGCCTCCCATGCCTGTTCGTAATGCGCGTCGAAGACCGGCTTGGTGGCGAATCCCTGCTGCGCATAGTCGCCGCCCGAGACCACCAGGCGGTGGCTGAAGGCGCGGGTATAACGCCGCCACTGCAGCCATTCGTTGGCGAACTCGAGCGTCGGCGAGAAATCGCGCGCCGGGTTGAAGTAGGCGGCGACGCTTTGCGAATTGCGCGAGGCGTACAGGCCGCCGGTGATCGCGAGCTTGTAGACCGGGCCGGAAACGACGCGCTCGGTCCAGCGCGCCGTTGCGCTGTCGCGGCGATTGCCGTCGCTGAAGTCCAGCGTATCGACGGCGAGCGACGCGGCGCGCGATTCGCTGGCGCGCCAGGCCATTTCGCCGGCGACACGGTGCGCGTCGATGCCGGCGAGCGTCGCGTCCAGCGGCGTCTCGTTGGCCGACTGATCGTATTCGACGCGCACGGTCCAGTAGTCGTCGGGCGTGACGGCGATTGAATGCGCGCCGGCGGTCTTGCTCTCGTTGATGTCGTGGGAAAGCTCGGCGCGCGCGCTGAGCAGCGGCGAGCGGTATTCGAGCCCGGCGCCGCCGCGCTCGCGCTTGCCGGTGCCGTCGTCGAACTTGGCCTGCGCATTGAAGGCGTGCGCGTAGGCGCGGTAGTTGTCGGCGATGGGGCTGGAAAAAAGCCAGCTATCCACCGCATAATCCTGCGTGCCGCGCGGGCCGCGGGTCGATCGGCCGAAAGTGCCATCGACGATCAGTTCGCGCATCTTGTTAACCTGCGCCAGGCGGGCGGCGCGCAGCACGCGCCCGTCTTCGGCGGCAACGGATTGCGCCAGGGCCAGCGCGGCATCGGCGGCGCGGTAGTCGCGCATCTCGAGCAGCGCGCCGGCATGCTCGCCGAGCGCGCCGCTGTTGGCCGGGTCGACAGCCAGGATCCAGCGCAATTCTTGCTCCGCGAGGCGCGGCCAGCCGCGCGCGCGCATGGCGCTCGCCCAGTCGGTGCGCACCTCCATGTTGTAGGGCACCTGCTCAGTGAGTTCATGCAGCCGCTGCTCGGCTTCGCCGGGGCGATTGGCGAACAGCGGCGCCATCGCGCGTGCGGCCAGGACCCGCGCATAATCGGGATTGTCGCGCACGGTGGCCGGGCTCCAGGCGGCTATCCATTGCGGCGTGGCCGCCAGCGTGCCTTCGATCTGCGCCAGCGCGGCGTCGTGCTCCTCGCATTCGGCCAGTGCGTAGAAAAGCCCGATCTGCGATTCCAGATTGCCAGGATCGGTGCGCAGGGCTTCGCGATACAGGTCACGCGCTTTTTCCGGCTGCTCGAGATAGAGGTAAGCGGATGCGGCCGCGGACTGCGCATAAGCGGGGATGGGTTCGGCGCGCAAGGCGAGGGCCGAGTAAAGTTCAATGGCCTCGCGCATGCGAGAGCGCTCGCGCAATGCGCTGAAGCGATCGAGTGCGAGCTCGCGCTCGGGCACGCTCAAGCTTGCCAGCGGATCGAGCGCGCGCGTGCCGGCGAGGGCGCTCGCTTCGAGCGCACGATCGATGATCGCGAAGCGCGCCGTTCCGCGTCCGGTGTCGGCGGCAATCGCACCCCAGCGGATCTGGTGCGCCGTCACGTCGGCGGCGATCGCTTCACGCTCCCCGGGCGTCATCACGCCGGGATTGCGATCGGCCAGATCGATGGCCAGCTGCGGCGCGCCGAGGCGCGCCAGCGTCGATATCTTCCCGCGCAGGGCTGCGCGATCGGCCGGTTGCCTGGCGAGCAGCGATTGATATGCGGCCAGCGCCGCGAAATATTCATGTCTGGCGCAAGCGACCTCGGCAAACACGATCAGCACCGCCGCGTCCTCCGGAAAGCGCGCGCGCAGATCTGCGACCAGCGCCGCTGCCGCATCCAGATTCTGTGCATCGAGCAGCGTCCAGGCCAGGCCGGTCTGCAGTTCGAGGCGTTGCGGAAAGCGCAATAGGGCGCCGCGATAGAGCGACTCCGCCAAGTCGTAGCGCTGCAGGTGGCGCGCCGAATTGGCCAGTCCCTCGACAAGATACAAAGGCGCCGTCGGCAGCACGATCCGGTCGAGCAAGGCGAGCGCCGCCTGGTCGTTCCCGGCCCAGCCGAGCACGACGGCCAGGTCGCCGAGCATATCCTGACGTTCGGGAAAGCACTCGCGCAAGGACTGCAATTCCGCGAGCCCGAGCGCAAGACGGCCGGCCCGCGCATCGTCAACCGCCGCACGGTATTCGGCATCGCCGGCGTGCGTCATGCCAAGGGGATGATCCGCGGAATGCGCGGGAAGCGCGGCGAGCGCCATGATGGCTAACAGCGGTAACAGCTTGCGTCGCATTGCCGGGTTCATCTCCATTGACGGACGAAATCCGCCGCGGGCGCGCAGACGAGCTCGCGCTACCCGAAGGAGATTTTTCAGACTGATCGATGTCTCGAGCCGGCGAAGCAAAGCCCAAGACTTATTTGATGCGCATATTGTTCTTGCCAGGCCGCAATTGTCGCTTCATTGCCCGGAAGGTTCTGTGCGCTAACGAACGCAGGTCTGACCGGCGGCGGGCCAAGGTTGATGCCGTCGGGACTTCTGTGGCCCGGTTGATCACGATATGCAGGCGATGCCGCACTCATTCGATTGCGAAAGCGTATGATCGTTTTATCGTTGGTGGGCTATGCGTGCTTTTGCCCGTGGTGCCGCTGCCGCCGCAGGAATAAGCCCATGAACTCGAATCGTTATCCCTTCCCGCAATTGAGGGAAGCCGCTGTCGCCCGATTGTTGAGCATTCCGCCTGCCGTTTCCGTCACGCGCCCGCTTGCTGAAACGCTGTATGAACTCCAGGTCCATC
>CAIXAY010000182.1 GCA_903917505.1 uncultured beta proteobacterium
ATCTGCCCGCCGGTGTTCGAGTACACCTCGGTGTCGAGCACGAGGACGTTGATATTGCGGCCGCAGGCCAGGACATGATCGAGGCCGCCATAGCCAATGTCATAGGCCCAGCCATCGCCGCCCAAGACCCAGACTGATTTCTTGACCAGGTAATCCGCCAAGGTCAGCAGGCGCTGGCAGGGCACGCACTTGCAGGCCGGCAGCAGGCCTTTCAGTTTGGTGACGCGCTCGCGTTGCAGTTCGATCAATTCCTGGGAGGATTGATCCGCGCCCTTGATTTCCTGGAGCAGCGCGACGAACGCCTTGCAGCAGTCGGTCGTCAGGCACTGTTCGAGCAGCTCGCGGGCATACTCGCTGAATTTGTCCACCGTCAGGCGCATGCCGAAGCCGAACTCGGCGTTGTCCTCGAAGAGCGAGTTGGACCATGCCGGGCCGCAGCCATCGCTGCGCTTGCAGTACGGCGTGGTCGGCAGGTTGCCGCCGTAAATGGACGAGCAACCGGTCGCGTTGGCAATCAAGGCGCGATCGCCGAACAACTGGGTGAGCAGCTTGACGTAGGGCGTCTCGCCGCAGCCGGCGCAAGCGCCAGAGAATTCGAACAGGGCGCGCGCAAACTGGCTGCCCTTGACCGTGTCGCGCTTGAAAATGGTCGCGGGCGGGTCGGGCAGGCTGAGGAAATAGGCGAAGTTGAGCGCCTCCGCTTCGCGATGCACGGGCTGCCAGTCCATGTTGATCGCCTTGCGGCCTTCCACTTTTTTGTTCTTGCCGGGGCACATTTCAACGCAGGCGCCGCAGCCGGTGCAATCCTCGGGCGCGACCTGGACGGTGAACTTCAAGCCGTCGAGATGGCCGCCACCCTTGGCGTCGAGCGACTTGAATGTTGCAGGCGCCGTGGCGAGGCAGGCCGGCGGATAGGCCTTGATGCGGATCGCGGCGTGCGGGCAATAGATTGAGCACATGCCGCACTGAATGCAGGCTTCGGCATCCCAGATCGGGATTTTAATGGCGATGTTGCGCTTCTCGTACTGGGTCGTGCCGGTCGGATAGGTGCCATCGACGGGGAAGGCCGAGACGGGCAGGTCGTCGCCCTTGAAGGCAATGATCGGCCCGGTCACCTTCTGCACAAATTCGGGCGCGTCGGCCGGGACTGGCGGCGCCATGTGCAGGGTGCCGGCGGCGATCTTGGGCACGCTGACTTCCTGAATGCCCGCCAGCGCGCGGGCGACGGCGTCGAGATTCATCTGCACCACTTTGTCGCCCTTGGCGGCGTAGGTTTTTTGAATGGCCTTCTTGATCGCGTCCAACGCGAGCTGCGGGTCAATCACCTTGGCAATGTGGAAGAAGGCGGCCTGCATGATCGTGTTGATGCGCGCGCCCAAGCCGAGTTCCTCGGCAATCGTGACTGCGTCGATCACATAGAACTTCAGCTTCTTGGCGATGATCTGCTTCTGCACTTCGGCCGGGATTTTGTCCCAGACCGTCGCGGCGTTTTGCAAACTGTTCAGGAGAAACACGCCGCCCGGCTTGACATGCCGCAGAATGTCGTATTTTTCGAGGAAGGTGAAATTGTGGCAGGCCAGAAAATCAGCTTCCTTGATCAGGAAGGTGCTGCGGATCGGCTGCGTGCCGAAGCGCAGGTGCGAGGTGGTCATCGAGCCGGCTTTCTTCGAGTCATAGACGAAGTAGCCCTGCGCAAAATTATTGGTTTTGTCGCCGATGATCTTGATCGAGTTCTTGTTGGCGCCGACCGTGCCGTCCGCGCCCAAGCCATAGAACATGGCGCAGTAGGGCGTGGCCTGGCCGTGGTCATTCCGGAAGGACTCGTCAACCGTGAGGCTGGTGTTGGTCACATCGTCGGTGATGCCAACCGTGAAATGATTTTTCGGGGTGGCGGCGGCCAGGTTGTCGAGCACCGCCTTGCACATGCGCTCGTCGAATTCCTTCGAGCCCAAGCCATAGCGGCCGCCGACAATCTTCGGCCAATTGCTGAAACGGTTCTTGTCGGCTTCCATCGTCTCGCCGATGGCGGTGCGGACATCCCCGTAAATCGGCTCGCCAATCGAGCCCGGCTCCTTGGTGCGATCCAGGCAGGCAATCGCCTTGACCGTGCGCGGCAGGGCGGCCACGAAAGCTTCGCATGAGAACGGGCGGAACAGGCGGATTTTCACCAGCCCGACTTTCTCACCCTTGCCGGCCAGGTGCGCGACGGTCTCGTGCATCGCCTCGGCGCCCGAGCCCATCATGATCACGACGCGCTCGGCCTCGGGATGGCCGACGTAATCAAACAGCTTGTACTGGCGGCCGACCTGCGCGGCAAATTTGTCCATGGCTTGCTGGACAATGCCGGGCGTCTCCGTGTAAAATTGGTTGACCGTTTCGCGGCCTTGAAAGTAGACATCCGGATTCTGGGCCGTGCCGCGGATCATCGGGCGGTCGGGCGACAGGCCGCGCAGGCGGTGGGCGAAGACGAGCTCGTC
>CAIXAY010000183.1 GCA_903917505.1 uncultured beta proteobacterium
CGCGCATGTCGCGCCGCATCCGCTCGCCCGTTTCGCGACACACTTTGTTGCTGCAGTTCCATCCGTTCGCTTTCGGTCAGTATCATGGCGCCCTCCATAGGCATCATGATACTACCGTTTTAAGCGTTACACGCCACTAGTTAGGGGAAATATACCTTGTCTCGTCGCGATACCGCGTCTAAATCAGTCAGGAAATGCGCGCTGCGCGCGATTTTTCTTCGATTTGTTGTAAGCGCGCACCAGTCCGGGCGACCTGCCGGATGCGCCGGCATGAAGAAAGCCCCGGCGGCGTTGTGCCGGCGGGGCTTTCAGATGGGATCGCCGTGGACCGCGTGCGGCTTACAGTTCCGTGGCGTGCTCCTTCAGGTATTCGGCGACGCCGGCCGTCGACGCCTTCATTCCGGCCTTGCCCTTGTTCCAGCCGGCCGGGCAGACTTCGCCGTGTTCTTCGGTGAATTGCAGGGCATCGACCATGCGCAGCATTTCATCGACATTGCGTCCGAGCGGCAGGTCGTTGACGACCTGGTGGCGCACCAGGCCGCTCTTGTCGATCAGGAAGGAGCCGCGGAAAGCGACGCCGGCGGCAGCGAATTCGACGTCGTAGGCACGGCAGATTTCATGCTTGACGTCGGCGACCAGCGGGTATTGCACCTGCCCGATGCCGCCATTGTTAACCGGTGTGTTCTTCCAGGCGAGGTGGGTGAATTGCGAATCGATCGAGACGCCGATGACTTCGACGCCGCGCTGCTTGAACTCGGCCAGGCGATGATCGAAGGCGATCAGTTCGGACGGGCAGACGAAGGTGAAGTCGAGCGGATAGAAGAAGATGACGGCGTACTTGCCCTTGGTCTCCTTCGACAGCGTGTATTGACGGATCTCATTGTTGCCCATGACGGCGTTGGCGGTGAAATCGGGGGCTTGCTTGCCGACGAGAACGGCCATAGTGATTCTCCTTGAGTGAATTGTTGTTTAATAAGGCTGGAGTTGGATTACAGCGGACGAGTGATTAATCCGAATGACTTAGTCAGCATAAGCGCTCGCCGAGTTCCTGGCAAATCAGAAAGTCGCGCGTTGGCTGAAGCCCGACAGATTTTCGCCGCCTTCAATGTCGGGCGTATCGTCGCTCAGCACGCGCTCGACGCGCGCGCCCGGCGGGCCGCGATAGGCCCACGCGGTGAGCGCTTCCACCGCTTCGGGGTCGCCGCAAACCAGCGCCTCGACGCTGCCGTCGCGGCGGTTGCGCACCCAGCCCGCAAGCCCCAGGGCCAAAGCCTCCGCGCGCAGCGACCAGCGGAAGCCGATGCCTTGCACGCGGCCGTGAATCGAGAGATGACGGGTGAGCGGCGGCATCGTGTCGAACGCTTCAGGTGAGAAGATTGATATTGAGGGCGATCAGCAGCAAGCCGGCCGCAGCGCAGATTAGCTCAACCGGATCGGCTTTGGCGCGCAACGCGGCGTTGAAGCAGCCGGCCAGCGCCAGCGCCGCGACAAGACCGCCGGCTGCGGCCAAGCCGTAGCTCAATTTGTACCGGCTCGCATTTCCTGGACACGGTTTTGCAACTCAGGCCGCCTTTCGTATGGCATAAGCCTGGCGGGCTTCAAGGGGTGACATGAAGTCCAGTTTTTCCAAACGCCAATGATGATTGTAACGTTCCTTGAAC
>CAIXAY010000184.1 GCA_903917505.1 uncultured beta proteobacterium
CCGCACGCAATCGCCTTCCCTCTGTCCACTGAACAGCGCCAGAACCACCGGCCGGCGAAATTCCTCCGGGAAATGGTCTAGGGCATACTGGACTGCATCGTCGGTCCATCGCTGATGCTCGCCGCCCTTCAGGCGTTTGATATCGCGGCAGGGGTTGAATTCCCGCATTCCCCGGTCGACGGCAAAGGCAAAGACGCACGCCAGCACCATGACAAGCTGGTTGGCGGCCATCGGCGTATGCAGTGCCAAAGCGTCACGCACGGCCAGAATATCGGCGCGCTTTATCCTCTCGACCTGGAGCGGTTCCCAGCCGCGCAGCCGATCCAGAACGCGGTCATATGCCTTCGCCGCATTGGGTGACAGGTTGCGGAACGCGGGCGACCGCTTATAGCCAATGACCAGGGCGCCGAACGTGCCGGCTGGGCTTTCGTGGTCGGCCGCGGGTGCCTTCTGCGCCGCAGCTATGGCAGCGTCGAAGCCCGGATCATCCGGTCTGGGAAGCTTGGCGCCGGTCGGCCGCCAGTAGTAGTAGACGGCCTCGCTACCGTCTGCCAGCCGCTTTCTTTTGACCTGGACGTGCTTTGGCAATTTCATCGGCCACCCGCATGACGATCGAAGCGTGAGACTGTGCGCCGCCCGCCGAACCGGAAGCAAGAGCGATGTCGACGGCCTCGCGGTCCCAGCGGGGCAATCGTTCGGTCAAATAGATCGGCGCCGGAATCTTTCCGTCCTTCAGCAGCTTCTGCACCGTCGATCGGCTGACCGACAGATATTCAGCCAAGGCGGACAGGTCAAGATATCGCGGCTCTGGTCGCATCACCCTTCTGCCTTCTCTTGCGCGCCAAATGGGACCACAAAGGAAATCGGCCGATTCAGGATTTCCAATCGCCGCTTTTCCAGCGCGATGATTTCTTCCAGCGTCCAGCCGTCCGGCCCGCGGGGTGGCAGCCCGGCTTCCTGCCGCGTGTAATCGGTTAGGACTTCAACCCCTTCTGTGGCAAACAGGTCATAGAGTTTGTTCGTGACTTCGCGTCGATGATTGCGCGGTTCGTGGTCGCAGATGTGTTCCTCGACGATGTGCATAATTTGCGCGAGAAGGGATTGAACGCGGAGTCGGCGAAGGTCTTGCCTGCACACTTCTGATAACGGTCGCTTCATTTCCCGTCCCCCTTTTGCGCCGTCACGAGCAGCGATCCGGTCGTCGCAATCCCATACGTGTAGACGGTCTTTCCGGTCTTCCTGGACTGTTTGCGCGCCCATTCGTGCGCCTCGACGTATGTCTTGAATCGCCGCTTTGGGTTTATGGGCTTTGTCGTCACCCAGATTTCCAGAATGTCGGGGTCTCGCGGTGGCAGGGCGATTTTCATTTCCCGTCCCCCTCTTGCGCGCCACGGGATTCGATGGCTGAAACGCAGTCATCTTTTGCCCGGCAATAGCCCTCGGCAACGGTCAGCGGCTCGTCGAGCCCGACATTGCCAACACTGCGTATAGCCTCGACGCACGCGGCCCTTTCCTCTGTCCCGGCTTGGCGTAGGGCGGCGGCTATTTGGGTTGCGTACACATGATCAGACTGGTGCCGCGCCCCGGCAAGCTGCGCCAGGCGAAGGGCGATTTCGTCGTATTTGTCTGTCATTGTTCATTCACCCAATGGATGACGCAAAC
>CAIXAY010000185.1 GCA_903917505.1 uncultured beta proteobacterium
GCCTCGTCGTGCCGTGGAAATACGGCTTCAAGAGCGCGAAATCCATCGTGCGCATCCGTTTCACCGAGAACGAGCCGAAAACCAGCTGGCATGCCGCGGCGCCCGGTGAATACGGTTTTTATGCCAACGTCAATCCAGAGGTCGACCACCCGCGCTGGAGCCAGGCCAAGGAATTTCGCATCGGCGACAGCGGCGACCTGTTCAGCCCCAAGCGCAAGACGCTGCCGTTCAATGGTTATGCCGAGCAAGTCGCGTCGCTGTATGCGGGCATGGACCTGAAGAAGTTCTTCTGAAGCGGGCGAGAGCGCCATGCCGGTCTGGTTTCGCCTCTGCGTTTTCGCCGCCAGCCTGCTGCCCCTCGCACGCCTGTTCTGGCTCGGCACGCACGGGGGCCTCTCCGCCAATCCGCTCGAATTCGTCACCCGCTCGACCGGCACCTGGGCGCTGGTCTTTCTCTGCCTGACGCTGACCATCACGCCGCTGCGGCGGCTGACCGGCCAAGCGCAGTGGGTCAAGCTGCGGCGCATGCTGGGGCTCTACTGCTTCTTCTACGCGCTGCTGCATTTTGCGATCTGGTTCTGGCTCGACCATGACTTCGGTCTTGCGGAAATGTGGGCCGACGTGCTCAAGCGCCCATTCATCACCGCCGGCTTCACGGCCTTCGTCCTGCTCGCGCCGCTCGCCGCGACCTCGACCCGGGCGATGATGCGCCGTCTCGGCGTCAACTGGGTTCGCCTGCATCGCCTGGTGTATCTGATCGCCGTCGCCGCGATCCTGCACTACTGGTGGCACAAGGCCGGCAAGAACGATTTCTCGACCGTCAGCATTTATGCAGTTGTCGTCGCCGCCCTGCTCGGACTGCGCCTGTGGTGGGCGGCCAGGCGCGAGCTCGGCCGGCTGTCGAAGAAATCCGCCTGAGACCGGCGTTCGGTTATAGTGCCGGGCAGGGAGACCCGCGCGCCTGCGGTGACAGCGCCGCGGCGCCGCACTGCGGCGTGACAATCAATTGGCATAATAATGAAGCCGGAAATCCGCTTGAACTGGTCGCTGGTGCGCCTGATCGCCGTGCAGGTATGCATTCACGGGAGCATGTCCGGCGTGCGCATGGCGGCGCCGCTGCTGGCCCTGCGCCAGGGGCAGAATGCGCTGGAGGTCGGCGTGCTGCTGGCCTTCTTCGCCCTGCCGCAGGTCTTCCTGTCCTTGCCGGCCGGGCGCTATGCCGACCGCAACAGCCTGAGGCGCCCGGTGGGCATCAGCGTGGCGTTTACCGTCGTCGGCATCGGCGTCGCGGCCTTGTGGCCGGCGCAATGGCTGGCCTTCCCGGCGCTCTGCGTCGCCGCCCTGTTCTCCGGCGGCGCCACCGGCTGCGCCGTGATCGCGCTGCAAAGGCATGTCAGCCGCATGGCGAGCGACGCGCTGCAGCTCCGGCAGGTGTTCAGCTGGCTGGCCATCGCGCCGTCGATCGCCAATTTTGTCGGGCCCTTCTGCGCCGGGCTGCTGATCGACCATGCCGGCTTCCGCGCCGCTTTCGCGGTGATGGCGGCGCTGCCGCTGGCCTCGTGGTACTGGGTGCGCAAGACGCCCGAGCTGCCGCTGCAGGATCGCGCCACCGGCGAGCCCAGCCCGCGCTCGTGGGACCTGCTGGCCGAGCCGCAGATGCGCCGCCTGCTCCTGATCAACTGGATGCTGTCGTCATGCTGGGACGTGCACACCTTCATCCTGCCGATCCTCGGCCACGAACGCGGCTTGAGCGCCTCGGTGATCGGCACCATTCTCGGCGTCTTCGCCGTCGCTACCACGATCGTGCGCATGGTCATGCCGATGATCGCCGCGCGCCTGCAGGAGTGGGCGGTGATCACCGCTTCGATGGCCGCGACCGCGCTGCTCTTCGCCATCTACCCGCTGCTGCACTCGGCGCTGGCGATGGGCTTGTGCTCGACGATGCTCGGCTTTGCGCTCGGTTCGGTACAGCCGATGATCCTGAGCGCCATGCACCAGATCACGCCCGAACATCGTCATGGCGAGGCCCTGGGCCTGCGCATGCTGACCGTCACCAGTTCGGGGGTGCTGATGCCGATGCTGTTCGGCTCGGCCGGCGCGATTATCGGCGTGGCCAGCGTCTTCTGGGTCGTCGGCGCCACCGTGGCCGGCGGCACGCGCGCGGCCTGGGGCCTTAAACCCGGGGCGAAGGCGGCCTGACGAGGCGCCGCTCGCCGGCTAGCCGACCCGGTCCAGCGCGTGCTCCAGGTGCTGAACCGTGCGCTTGATGTTGTGCAGCTTGTCCAGGCCGAACAGTCCGATGCGGAAGGTCTTGTAATCGGCGGGTTCGTCGCATTGCAGCGGGACGCCCGCGGCGGTCTGCAAACCGAGCCGGAGGAATTTCTTGCCGCTCTGGATATCCGCGTCATCGGTGTAGCTGACCACCACGCCGGGCGCCTGGAAGCCTTCCGCGGCGACGCTCTTGAAGCCTCTGCGCACGAGCAGGGCGCGCACCTCGTTGCCGAGAACCTGCTGTTCGTCGCGAACCCGCTCGAAGCCGTAGCGTTCGGTCTCTTTCATCACCTCGCGCAATGTCGCCAGAGCGTCGGTCGGCAGCGTCGCGTGGTAGGCGTGGCCGCCGTTCTCGTAGGCCTCCATGATCTGCAGCCACTTCTTCAGGTCACAGGCAAAGCTGCTGCTCGCCGTGCCGTCGATGCGCGTACGCGCCTCCTTGCTAAGCATCACCAGGGCGCAGCACGGCGAACTGCTCCAGCCTTTCTGCGGAGCGCTGAGCAGGATGTCGACGCCGTTGGCCTGCATGTCGACCCAGATCGTGCCGGAGGCGACGCAGTCGAGCACGAACAGGCCGCCGACGGCGTGCACGGCATCGCCGATGGCGCGCAGGTAGGCGTCGGGCAGAATCATTCCGGACGCGGTTTCGACGTGCGGGGCGAAAACCACATCGGGCTTCTTCTCGCGGATGGCGGCGACGACTTCGGCGATCGGCGGCGGCGCGAATGCGGCCTGCCGCCCTTCTTCTATAGCGCGGGCCTTGAGCACTGTCGTCTCGGCGGGAATCTTGCCCGCGTCGAAAATCTGGCTCCAGCGGAAACTGAACCAGCCGTTGCGGATGACCAGGCACTTCTTGCCGGTGGCGAACTGGCGCGCCACCGCTTCCATGCCGAAGGTGCCGCTGCCGGGAACGACGACGGCTGAATTCGCGTTGTAGACGCGTTTGAGAATCGCCGAGATATCGCGCATCACGCCCTGGAAGCTCGCGGACATGTGATTGAGCGCGCGGTCGGTATAAACTACGGAATACTCGAGCAAACCGTCGGGATCAACATCGGGCAGCAGGCCTAGCATGATTGTCTCCGGAAAAGATCAGTGAAAGTTCAATCGCGCAGCTTAGCATGTCAGCATTTGCGCGGGGAATGGAAATGGCGCATGGAGCAGGTCCGGTACTGCGCCGCGGGCTCCGCGATTCGACGCCGAGGGGCCGCGCCTTCAGCGTCCCGCCGCGGCGTCCGCCGGGTCATGCGCGACCTGCCCGCGAATTTCGCGCAACTTGGTCTTGATCCGCGCGGCGTTTTCGCGGCCGATGCGGATCATGATCTTCTGGCCCGCGGAAAGCGCCTCGATCCGTTCGTCGGCGTAGCGGTAGAGGACTTTGGGTTGCACCAGCATGATCGGTTCGTCGGGCTCGGGCGCCGCGAGCAGGTCGTCGATCGCCGCGATCAGGCGATCGTTGAAATAGGCCTTGGGATAGCCGATGTCGACATAGGCGCGCTGGAAGAGCGGGTAAAACTGGCGATACACGGCGACTAGCCTGGCGCTATCGACCGCCTCGATGAGCCGGACGTAAGCGCTGTAGCGCTGGCGATTCGACGCGCCGATCGACAGCTCATCGCCTTGCCCGTCGGTGATGAAAGCGCCGGCCACCCGCTTTGTCGGCACGACGCGCGCCGGCAGGTACTGGCGCGGCAGATTGTCTACGGTCGCGACGATGTTGCGGATCAATGTCTCGGGCACGAGCAGGTCTTGCCATTTCCTGCCGAGTACCGCGCGCAGCGCCTTGCCGATCACGGCATCGCTTTGCTCGAGATCGGGTAGCGGCGTTTCGCTCGGCACGCTGGCGAGCGGATGGGCGATCGCCGGTTCGGCCGGCGCGGGTGCCGGCGCGGGCGGCGCCGTCGCTACCGGTGGCGGCGGGATGAATTCCTCTGCCTCAGGCGGTGGCGCGGCCTGCCGATGCAGCAGAACATATCCGGCCGCGCCCAGAGCGACGAGGACGACGACGACCCAGGCCATTCTTCGCATGCTCAAATCTCCTTCGGCAGCTTGCACCTGTATGCAGCATAGACCACCGGCGAGCGCGCTGTCGCAGGACGCAAAGCCGCCCGCGTCGAGCGGCACGCGAACCGGTCACGCGCCGGGATTCTCGGCTTCCCGACTGACGATCACCGCCTGATTCACCAGCCCGACCCCGGCGCCGCGCCGGGCGCGCTGGCCGAGGTGCTTGTCCTCCGAGAGCAGGGTCTTCGGCTTGTTGCGGAAGGTGCCCTTGATGAGCACCGTCGATCCCTTCGCCGCGATGATCGCCTTGAGCGTTTCCTTGCCCTTGAGGCCGATGATCTGCACACCCTTGCCGCTTGCAAGACGCTTCATCTGTTCGAGCGGGAAGATCAGCAGGCGACCGTCGTCGGAGAGCGCGGCGACGTGATCCATGCCGGCGACGCGCACCGGGGCGAGCACGCTGGCGCCTTCTTCCATGCTCAGGAAAGACTTGCCGGCTTTCTGGCGCGACAGCAGATCGGCGTAGCTGCAGATGAATCCGTAGCCCGAGGTTTTGGCGATCAGCAGTTCTTCTTCCGGCTGGCCGGTCAGCACATGGGCGATGCGGCCGGCGCCGATATCGATGAAGGAGGGCAGCGGCGCGCCCATGCCGCGCCCGTCGGGCAGGGCGGCGATCGGCACGGTGAACGCCCGGCCTTCGCTGGAAATGATGACCAGCGAATCGACCGAGCGGCATTCGTGCGTCGTGCCCGGGCCGTCGCCGTCCTTGTAGGCGACCGCCG
The DNA here is from genome assembly GCA_903917505.1 of uncultured beta proteobacterium. The sequence continues at coordinate 5,058 of CAIXAY010000185.1, forward strand.
AGAGGTCGAGGCCGTGGCCCTGGCGGACGCGCGCCCAGCCCTTGTCGGAGACGATCAGCGTCACCGGTTCGTCGGCGACCGCAGCGACTTCCGAGCGCGAGGCCATCGCCGCCGGCTCGATGATGGTGCGCCGCGCGTCGCCATGCTTGGCGGCGTCGGCCTTGATCTCGCGGATGACGAGCCGGCGCAGCAGCGAGTCGCTGGCCAGCAGTTTGTCGAGTTCGTCTTTTTCACCGGCGAGCTTCTCGAGTTCCTGTTCGATCTTGATGCCTTCGAGCCGCGCCAGCTGGCGCAGGCGGATTTCGAGGATGTCCTCGGCCTGCCGGTCGGACAGCGCGAAGCGTGCGATCAGCGCCGGTTTCGGCTCGTCCGATGCGCGAATCAGGTGGATCACTTCGTCGATGTTGAGAAAAACGATGTGCCGGCCTTCGAGACTGTGGATGCGGTCATTGGCCTTGGCCAGGCGAAACTCGCTGCGCCGGCGCACGGTGTGCACGCGGAATTGGCACCATTCCGCGATCAGGTCTACGAGCGTTTTCTGGCAAGGCCGGCCGTCGATGCCGACGGCGACGAGGTTGATCGGCGCGGTGGTCTCGAGGCTGGTGTGGGCGAGCAGCAGGGCGACGAATTCGTCGCGCGGCAGCCGCGAACTCGTCGGCTCGAGGACCAGGCGGATGTCGTCGTCCTTGCCCGATTCGTCGCGCGCGCGCTCGAGTTGCGACGCGAACAGGGCTTTCAACTGCGCCGCCGATTGTTCGATCGATTTCTTGCCCGGCTTGGGCTGCGGGTTCATCAGCGCGCCGATTTCTGAGAGCACGCGCGCCGACGAGACGCCCGGCGGCAATTCCTTGATCACGAGCTGCCAGGCGCCGCGCGCCATTTCCTCGAATTCGTAACGGGCGCGCACGCGCAGGCTGCCGCGGCCGCTGGCGTAGGCGCTGGCGATCTCGGCGGCAGTCGAGATGATCTGCCCGCCTCCCGGATAATCGGGGCCGGGGATGTGGGCCATCAGTTCGGCGATGTCGGCCGAAGGATTCTGCAGCTTCTCGATCGCCGCCGCGGCGACTTCGCGCAGGTTGTGCGAAGGCATTTCGGTGGCCATGCCGACGGCGATTCCGGAAGCGCCGTTCAAGAGCGAGAAAGGCAGGCGGGCCGGCAGGAAAGCCGGTTCTTCAAAGGAGCCGTCGTAGTTCGGCTGAAAATCGACGGTGCCTTCGCCGAGTTCGCCAAGCAGGAGTTCGGCGATAGTCGCGAGGCGCGCTTCGGTGTAGCGCATCGCCGCCGCGTTGTCGCCGTCGCGCGAACCGAAATTGCCCTGGCCGTCGACCAGCGGATAGC
>CAIXAY010000186.1 GCA_903917505.1 uncultured beta proteobacterium
CGGTTGCAAGATCGCCGAAGGCACGCCCGAGCAAATGCGCAGCGACGCGAAAGTCATCAAGGCCTATCTCGGCGAGGACGACGAGAGCGAGCACGCGGGCGAACCTGCCGGAGCGCCGTCGCGATGATGCTCGAACTGCGCGGCGTGCATGCGCACTACGGCCCGATCCACGCGTTGCGCGGCGTCGATCTCGCGGTGCAGGTCGGCGAAGTCGTGACGCTGATCGGCGCCAACGGCGCCGGCAAATCGACGCTGATGATGTCGCTGTTTGGCCTGCCGCGCGCCTCCGGCGGGCGCGTCATCTTCGATGGCGAGGACATCACCGGCCTGCCGGCGCACGCCATCGCGCGGCGCGGCATCGCGCTGGTCCCGGAAGGGCGGCGCATCTATCCGCGCATGACGGTTCTCGAAAATCTGCAGATGGGTGCAACGCTCGCCGATCCGCTCAATTTCGACGTCGATCTGCAGCGCATGTGCGCGCTCTTTCCGATTCTCGGCGAGCGCCGCCACCAGCGCGGCGGAACCCTGTCGGGCGGCGAGCAGCAGATGCTGGCGATCGCGCGCGCGCTGATGGCGCGCCCGAAGCTCTTGCTGCTCGACGAGCCTTCGCTGGGCCTCGCGCCGCTCTACATCCGGAAGATCTTCCAGACCATCCGCGAACTCAACCGCGACCACGGCATGACCATCCTGCTCGTCGAGCAGAACGCCCACCACGCGCTGCGCGTCGCGCACCGCGCTTACGTGCTGCAGCACGGCAGCATCGTGCTGGCCGGAACCGGCAAGGAATTGCTGGAGAGCGCGGAAGTGCGCGCGGCGTATCTCGAAGGCGGGCAGGTCCGCTAAGCGCTTTTCGCGACAATATGCCCGAGCCTTCGTCACCGCCGCGCTGGCTGCCTTTCGTCGTACTCGGCGGTGGCCTGCTGGCCATTTCCTTCGGCGCGATTCTCGCGCGCCTGGCGCAGGGCTACGGCCTGCCTTCGCTGGCCATCGCGGCCTTGCGCCTGGGTCTTGCGGCGCTGATCATCACGCCGTTCGCGCTGTGGCGCTCGCGGCGGGCATTGGCCGCGCTGAATCGGCGACAGGCGCTCCTGACCCTCGGCGCAGGGTTTTTCCTGGCCCTGCATTTCGCCACCTGGATCAGTTCGCTCGCCTATACCTCGGTGGCCAGCAGCACGGCGCTGGTGACGACCAATCTGCTGTGGGTCGGCATCGCCTCCTTCGTGCTGTTCGGCGACAAGCCATGCCGGCTGACCCTGGTCGGTACGGTCATCGCGCTTTCCGGCAGCCTGCTGATTTTCTGGAGCGACAGCAGCCGCGCCGCCCCGGGCAGCAACCCCCTGCTCGGCAATCTTTTGGCGCTCGCCGGCAGCTGGTGTTTTTCGGCCTACCTCTTGCTCGGCCGCCGCCTGCGCGCCGACATGCCGCTGCCGGCTTACGTCTGGCTCGCCTACGGGACAGCCGCGCTGTTTCTGCTGGCCGCCTGCGGCGGCGCCGGGATTGCGCTGGCCGGCTACGGCGCTCCGGCTTATCTCGTGGCGCTCGGCATGGCGCTCGGTCCGCAACTGCTCGGCCACACGGCCTACAACTGGTCGCTCAAGCATGTGTCGACGGTCTTCGTCGCCGTCGTCACGCTCGGCGAACCGGTTGGCAGCGCGGCGCTGGCCTGGCTGTTCTTCGGCGAATCGTTTGCGCCGCTGCAGGCCACGGGCTTCGTCCTGCTGCTCGGCGGAATCTATCTGGCGGCGCGCGGCGAAGGCCGTTAGGGGCCTTTCCCGGCGCAGCGGCGAAGCCGCCGAATAATGCCTCGGGAATCAGAATGCTCGGAGCGCGCCGCGCATCGCGCTCACTTATGCTAAGCTTTTGCTAGCTTCCGAGTTGTCGTGCCAGGGTTTGGAATCGCGGTCCTTGCAAACTGCTGCCGTTTCCTTCCCGCCGCTCGGCGATCATAAAATCAAATCGCGGGGAGATTTGCAACCATGACGGTCTATCTTTATTTTTCGCTGATACCCGAAGCGCTGATTGCCTCGAACCTGCCGCCCGAGAAGTTCGGCCAGTATTACGCCACCGGCAGCAGCTACAAGTCCAAGGGCCAGTGCCTGTTTTTCGCCGTCGACATCAACTTTCGCAGCGAC
>CAIXAY010000187.1 GCA_903917505.1 uncultured beta proteobacterium
ACCCCTTGAAGCCCGCCAGGCTTATGCCATACGAAAGGCGGCCTGAGTTGCAAAACCGTGTCCAGGAAATGCGAGCCGGTACACGCGCGAGAAGCGCGCGTGTCGACAGCGCCCATGGCGGCTCTTCAGTTGCCCGCGCAACCGGGATCGAATGGCCCGCATCCTCGGCCATCAGCCGCAGGACCTGCTCGGCGACCTGCAGCGATTGATATTTGAAAGCCCGGTCCGCCGACGAGTACTGCGCAAGCGTCGAGATCAGCTTTCCCGCCTGGGCGATCGAACCGACCATTGCGCTATTGAGAAGGCGCAGCATCGCGATGCGCTTCTCATATACCGGACCGGCGCTTGCCGCCAGTTCGTTCAGCACGTCTTCCACCAGGGCCGCTTTGCCCAATTCCAGATATCCCATCACTTGCAGCAATCTAAGCCTTCGGTAGTGCAAGGATAGCGGCGGAAGGTCGGCCACCACCTGCGCCAGCAATCGTTCGTGGAGCACGATATCGCCCGCATGAAATTTGACGGCCGCTTCGTGACAGTTCGCCCAGGCGCGAATTTCAACCGGCGTCCGCTGCGAAATCAGGGAAGCGATCTGACCGGAAAGCACCACGGTCGGCGGCCCTTGCGTTTGCTCATAAAGCAGCAGCCGACCCCAGGTCAGCAGCAACAGGATGTGCACATCGATATGCGATTTCTGATGGTAACCAGCCTCCATCGCGGCGAGCGCTTCGCGGTCCGGGCGCAAACCGAGACTCGCTTCCTGCAGGGCGATCACCGCCTGCGCCTTGAGATCGCTGGTCGCCGCGACTCGCCGCCAGCCCTGCAGCAGCGACACCGGTTCGGGGTCGAGATTAAGGAAGACCTCGACGAAGCGATCGGGATGGCGGCGGCGGTTTGCCGGACGCGCCGCGGCAGGGGTAGGCATCATGTGCAGTTTGAGCGAAATTCGTTCAATCTGGTTCAACTTTTCCGTTCCGCTGTGTGCGTGTCGCCGCCGCAGCCATCCCGCAAAAAAATACAAATGTCATTAAAACAACCGCTTAGTGCTTGTGGCCCGCAAGTTGCGATTGAGCGAGGGCATTCACTTCAGTCAGCAGGTTTTCAACCCAGCGAAAGGATGAATCGTGACCGCCGTGGAACTCATTCTGCACAAGGGAAACAACGCCATGGAAATCGACCTCGCCGCACGCAGTCCGCTGCGGCGCTTTTGGGATAAACGGATCGCGCTGCCGGCCAGGCGTATTTTCGAGCGCATCGTTCTGCGTCGCCAAGCCGAGCGACTGTATCTGGTCTTTGGCGGCCATATCTTCTTCCAGACGCTGCGCACCGCGGTTCAGCTCGATCTCTTCACGCTGCTCGCGAGCGAGGGTCCGCTGACCCGGCGCGAAATCGCCGCGCGCTTGCAGATAGCCGAGCAACCGGCACGCGTCATGATCCTCGGCCTCACCGTCGCCGGGCTGCTCAGGAAGAAAGGCGAGCGTTACGCGAACAGCTACCTGGCCGGCCTGCTGCTCGACAAGAACAGCCCGCGCAAGATCACGGCCTATGTCGAGCTGCAGCATCGCGCCATGTACAAGGGGCTGTGGTGGATGCTCGATTCGGTGCGCGAGTACCGCAACGTCGGACTGAAAGAATTTGCCGGCGACGAGCCGACGCTGTACGAGCGGCTCGCGCACGATCCGGAAACCGAAGCGGTCTTCCAGGATGCGATGCAGGAACTGTCGATGCAGGCGAACGCCGACATGGCGCGCTTCGTCGATCTCAAGGGCATCAATCACCTCGTCGATGTCGGCGGCGGTGATGGCACCAACATCATCGCCCTGGCCCGGCAATGGCCGCACTTGCGCGCCAGCGTCTTCGATTCTCCGACCGTCTGCGAAATCGCCCGCAAGAACATTGCCAGGCAGGGATTGTCGGCGCGGCTCGCCACCGTTCCCGGCGAATGTTTCGCCGATGAATTCCCCGCCGATGCCGACGCCCTGATGTTCTGCCATTTCTTCACGATCTGGGGCGAGCGGAAGGACCGCGAACTCCTCGAAAAATGCTACCGGGCGTTGCCCTCGGGCGGCAAGGTGATCATCTTCAACATGATGCAGCACGACGACGAATCGGGACCGGCGAGCGCCGCGGTCGGATCGCCCTACTTCCTCGCGCTCGCGACCGGTACCGGCATGCTCTATACCTGGAACGAGTATGAAACCTGGATGCGTGAAGCCGGATTCGCCTCGGTGCGCCGCCACCGGCTGCTGCGCGATCACGGACTGATCATCGGCGCCAAGCCCTAAGCCGCCATGAGCGTCGCGACGATTTTTCGCCTGCAGCCGCACTCTGGCCGAACCTCCGTGAATCGAGAGATCCTGCTGCAAATCCTCGACCTCGCCCGCTGGGCGCCGAGCGGCGATAATACCCAGCCCTGGCGTTTTGAAATCGTCGACGATTGGCATCTGCTGATCCACGGCTTCGACGAGCGTGACCATAGCCTTTACGATTTCGGCGGCCACGGCAGCCAGCTCGCGCATGGCGCCTTGCTTGAAACGCTGCGCATCGCCGCCACCGGTTTCGGGCTTGAAGCCAAGTGGGCGCTTCGGCCGGGAAGCACGGACAATGCGCCGGACTACGACGTTTTTCTGCGCGCCAGAACGGATCTTGCAGACGATCCCCTGCTGTCCTGCATCGAAAGACGCACGGTCCAGCGCCGGCCGATGCGCACCGCGCCCTTGACCCCGGCGCAGCTACATCAATTGAAGCTCGCTGTCGGCCCTGGGTTCACCGTCGACTATTTCGCGAGCTGGCGCGAGCGCTGGGCGGTGGCGAAGCTGCTTTGGCAGGGCGCCCTGATTCGGCTTACCTGTCCCGAAGCCTTCGAAGTCCATCGCGAGATCATCAAATGGAATGCCCGATTCAGCACCCACCGGATTCCCGAACAAGCACTGGGTGTCTCTCGGCTGACCGCCAAGCTCATGCGCTGGGCATTGCACAGCTGGGCACGCGTCGATTTCCTGAATCGCTACCTGCTCGGCACGCTGGTCCCGCGCCTCCAGCTCGATCTCATCCCGGCCATGGCCTGCGCCGGACACCTGCTGCTGGGGCCGATCAAGCCGCCTGGCGGCTGGCTCGATTATGTGCACACCGGTATCGCGCTACAGCGCTTGTGGCTCACCGCGACCGCGCTCGGATTGCATCTGCAGCCCGAGATGACGCCCGTCGTGTTCCGCTGGTATGCGCGGACAGGGAAGCGGCTATCCAGGCTTTCCGAGATCGATCGACAGGCGCAGCGTTTATCCGAACGATTCGAGCGACTGGCTCAGGCCAGCAACGATGATCGTCTTGTTTTCCTTTGCCGGGTCGGACAGAGCATGGCGCCGCGATCGCGTTCGCTGCGCAGGAGTCTCGGCGAACTGCTCGTGGCTCCGAAGGCGCCGACCGGATCCTCTACCGGAAGCACGTCGTCATGACCCGGCTGGCCGCTGTGGCAGACGAGGTGCTGCTTTCCGACAATCTGACACGGCCCGACGCAGAGTCCGACTGGTCGTACGGCGAGGCTTTTTCGCGCAACCTCGGGCTGATCAACGCAGCCGAGCAGGAACGCTTGCGCACGACGCGCGTCGCGATCGCCGGGCTCGGGGGCGTCGGCGGCGTCGACCTCGTCACCCTGGCCCGATCGGGGATCGGCAAATTCACCATCGCCGATCCCGATGTCTTCGAAATGCGCAACACCAACCGGCAATACGGCGCGATGCGCTCGACCGAAGGAAAGTACAAGGCCGACGTGATGTGCCGGGTGGTGCACGACATCAATCCCGAAGCCGACATCCGCGTCTTCCGCGAACCGATCGGCCCGGGCAATGCCGACGCTTTCCTCGACGGCGCCGACCTGCTGGTCGACGGCATCGACGCCTTCGAGATCGAGCTGCGCCGCCTGCTCTACCGCAAGGCCCGCGAGCGCGGCATCTACGCGCTCGGCGCCGGGCCGGTCGGCTTCAGCACGGTGTGGACCATCTTCGCCCCCGGGGGCATGAGCTTCGACCGCTGCTTCGACCTCAACGACCAAATGAGCGGCATCGAAAGCTTCGCCGCGTTCATCGTCGGCATGGCCCCGGCTTCGCTGCAGCGCAGTTACATGGATTTGTCGTATCTCGACTTCGAGAATCATCGCGGGCCATCGGCCGGCTTGGCCTGCCAGCTCGCTTCCGGCGTCGTCGCTGCCGAGGTGCTGAAGATTGTCCTGCAGCGCGGTCGCATTTATGCCGCGCCGTATTACCAGCAATTCGACCCCTATGTCGGCCGGCTGATCCGCAAGCGCCTGTTCTTCGGCAATCGCAATCCGTTGCAGAAAATGAAGCGGCGCTGGCTGGTCAGCCACATCAAGGCGCGATTGCAAGCGAAGGCGGGATAAGCTTTTGCTGCGGTCTTTCGTCGCGCCTCTGAACTCGCACGCATTCGAGTAGTCTGACAGGACCGGTTGGAGTGCCAGACTCAATGGCGCACTCTGCTGCCGGTCACAGCGTCTCGACACAATCAAGGGGATCGAATGAAAAGATTTTGCATCGGAATTCTTTGCGCCGGCCTTGCCCTGCTCGCCACCGCCGCCAGTGCGCAAAGCATGACGCGCGTGCGCGGCACCATCACCGCTTTCGACGGCAATGCGCTCGTGGTGAAATCGGGCGACGGCAAGGATCTCAAACTGCAATTGACCGACAAGACCACGGTGTCCTATCCCAAGGCGATCAAACTCACCGACATCAAGCCGGGCGATTATGTCGGCACGGCCGCCATGCCGGACGCGAGCGGTCAACTGGTGGCGCGTGAAGTGCATCTCTTCCCGGAGGCCGCGCGCGGCACGTCCGAGGGACACTTTGCCTGGGACAGCGGTCCCGGCTCGACGATGACCAACGCCAATCTGGCGAAGATGGTCAGGGCGACCGGCGGCCAGGAGTTGACGCTCGACTACAAGGGCGGTTCGAAAACGGTGCTGGTGCCCGAGGGCATTCCGATCGTCACCGCCGTGCCCGGCGACCGCTCGCTGCTGCGCCCGGGCGCCAAGGTCTTCATCAGCGCGGAACTCGGCGCCGACGGATCGATGACGGCGGCAAGAATCCAGGCGAGCAAGGACGGCGTCGATCCGCCGCAATGATCAGCACAAGCTCTGCTGGCACACACGGTTACCGAAAGGCTGAACAAGCGCCACAGACACGAGATGCGCCAGTGCCTAAAGTGGGATCGTTGCTTCAGCGTCCCCCGCTGGCAATGTTTGACCCTCCCTGACCCATCGCCAATGATGGGACTTTGAATCCCGCGCCGCAAGGCGTGGGATTTTTTTTCGCCATCGACGCGGCTGCGGCATTGCAGCCGCAAGCGATCGACAAGAGTTGCTTTATCAACGGCGTCTGTTAGGCTGTCGGCCGCATTCACTTGCCGATCCGTCTATCCCGATTCTCTTCCGATGACCCAGAACAGCCTTTCCACACGCCTGCCAAGTTCAATGCGGGCCTTGGGGCATCGCAATTTCCGCTTCTACTTCTTCGGCCAGGCGATCTCGGTCATCGGCTCGTGGATCCAGCAGGTTGCATTGTCCTGGCTGGTCTATCGCCTGACCGATTCGGCCGCGCTGCTCGGGGTCACGGCATTTTGCGCGCTGGTGCCGCAACTGCTCGTCGGGCCGCTCGCCGGGGCCTGGATCGACAAGCAGGACAAGAAGAAATGGCTGGTCGGTATTCAAGGCTTGCTCGCCTTGCAGGGTTTCACCCTGGCCACGCTGACTTGGATCAATCTGATCACCCCCGGCTTTCTTGTCTTCATGTCGCTGACCCTGGGCCTCTTGAACAGCTTCGATACGCCGCTGCGCCAATCACTGATCAACAGCTTCGTCGGGCGGCGCGAAGACCTGCCCAACGCGCTCGCGCTCAACGCCATCCTGTTCAATATCGGCCGCTCGATCGGCCCGCCGATCGCCGGCCTGCTCGTTGGCCTGACCTCGGAGGCTGCGTGCTTCGCCATCAACGGCTGCTCGTATCTCGCGCTGATGTGCGGCCTCTGCTGCATCAGGATCGCCTCGCCGCCGCGCGCCACCGGCTCGATGCGCGAGGTGTTCCGTGAAGGCGTGCATTACGCCTGGCACACCTGGCCGGTGCGCATGCTCATTGTGAACCTGATCGCGGTCAACCTGACCGCCTCGACCTACGCCGTTCTCCTGCCGGTGTTTGCCAAGAGCGTTTTCGCCGGCGACGCCACGACGCTCGGCTGGCTCTGGGGCGCCGCCGGCTGCGGCGCTTTCACTTCGACAGTGATTCTCGCGACACGCCGCTCGGAAGGCCAAATCGTGTCCGTGCTGGTTCATGGCGTTGTCATCGCGGCGGCGGCGACCATGGTCTTCGCGGCGAGCGGCGGCCTGCCCCTGGCCATGCTGGCGATGGCCGCGCTGGGTTCGGGAATCTCGGTGTGCAATGTCGGCACCAACATGCTGCTGCAAAGCATGGCGCCGGAGCACTTGCGCGGGCGCGTCGTCTCCTTCTTCACCTCGGCGCGCTTCGGTTTCGACGCCATCGGCGGCCTGCTGGCCGGATTGCTCGCCAGCACGCTCGGCGCCGGGCACACGCTGCTCATCGAAGGCGGCGTGCTGTCCTTGTTTACGGTCTATCTGCTGACGCAGCGCGCGCGTCTGCTCGCCGGAGTGATCGAAAACCACAAGCCGCGCTAAGGGTTTCGCGCCGCACCGCGGGCATACGCCTTGCCGCCCTTCATTCATGAAGGCGAGTTTGGGAATAATCCGCGTTGCCCTGTTCCTTGTCGTCTCTGCTTGCATCGCTAGCGTCGCCGATCATTCAACGGCGGCGGCATCGGACGCCTCAGCGCACGCTGGCGTGGCCGCAAAGCAGCGCCTTGACCATTCGGGCCGCAAGCGCATCGGCAAAGCCTCGTTCTACGCCGACCGCTTCGCCGGCAGAAAAATGGCCGACGGCCGGCGCATGAACCCGCACGGCGACAACGCCGCGAGCAGGACGCTGCCGCTCGGCACCAAAGCCAAGGTGACCGACCTGGAAACAGGGCGCAGCGCGGTCGTCAACATCGAGGATCGCGGGCCCTATGTGAAAGGCCGGGTCGTCGACCTCTCGCCGGCGACGGCGCGGCAAATCGGCATCGACAAGGAGAAAGGCGTCGCGCCGGTCGAAGTCGCGCCGATCGCCGTTCCGCAGGCCGACGGCAGCATCAGGCCTGGCGCGGCCGCGGTCGAGGCGCGAGCGGAACGCGGCGGGACAGCAGGCGCGGCGCGCACGGCACCCCCTTGAAAGCGCCGGATCGGCCCAGATATCCGCTATTCACTTCCCGCGGATCAAGGTCATGGGCGCATTTCCCGAATTTGTCACGCCGCAGTTCCTGCTCGACAGCGCTGCCGGAGAGCCGCCGCAAGCAGCCGGCGAAGCGGCGCAGGCGGCGGACGCGGCCGCGCTCGACAGCTATTCGCGCGTCGTGTCCGCCACCGTCGACCGCGTCGGCCCGGCGGTTTGCCTGATCGAAGTGCAGCATGGAACGCGCGCCGGGCACGGCTCGGGTTTCGCCATTTCGCCCGACGGCCTGATCGTCACCAACAGCCACGTCGTTCATGGCGCGAGCCGGGTGAGCGCGAACTTCGCCGACGGGCGCGCGCTGGCCTGTACCCTGCTCGGCGAAGACCCCGGCACCGACGTCGCCCTGCTGCGCGCCGAGGCGAGCGACCTGCCTTACACCGTGCTGGGAAATTCGGCGATGCTGCGCGTCGGCCAGATCGCCATCGCCATCGGCAACCCGCTCGGTTTCCAGACGACGGTACCGGCCGGCGTCGTCAGCGCGCTCGGCCGTTCGCTGCCGTCGGCCAGCGGCCGCCTGATCGACGACGTCATCCAGACCGACGCGGCCCTCAACCCGGGCAATTCCGGCGGCCCGCTGCTCGATTCGCAGGCGCGCGTGATCGGCGTCAACACTGCCGTCATACCCGGCGCGCAGGGCCTGTGTTTCGCTGTCGCCATCGACCTCGTGCAGGTGGTGCTCAGCGACCTCTTGCGCTACGGGCGCCGGCGCCGCGGCCACATCGGCATCGCCGGCGCCGATATTCGCTTGCCGCGGCGCGCGCTGAGCCGGCTGGAACTTTCCGAAGATCGCGCCATTCACGTCGTCGGCGTCGAAGACGACAGCCCGGCGCAGCGCGCCGGCGTCAAGGTCGGCGATGTGATCGTGGCCAGCGAAGACAAGGCCGTCCCGGGCATTGCCGCGCTGGCGCGCATGCTCGATGGGCAGACCATCGGCGTGGACCGGCGCTTCACCATCCTGCGCGGATCCCGGTTGATCGAGTTGACGCTCAAGCCCGGGGAAATGTCCGCCACGCGCTGAGCGCAGTGCCATCACCGCGAGATCGCTATACTTGCGATCGGAGAACGCAGACGGGAACAGCATGCGATGACTAAATCGGACTGGCGAGACCTGCTACTGCTGAGCGTTTTCTGGCTCGGCTATTTCATCCTGCATTCGGCGCTCGCGTCCTTGCGCGTGAAGCACTGGTTTGCCTCGCGTCATCCGCAGCAAATGCCTTTCTATCGGCTCGGCTTCAATGTTCTGGCGCTGCTCACGCTGCTGCCGCTGCTCTGGCTGTTTGACGGCCCGGCGTTATGGGCCTGGCGCGGCATCGGCGTGTGGCTGGCGGACGGACTGGCGCTCGCGGCACTGGCCGGTTTCGCGGTCTCGCTCAAGTATTACGACGGGCAGGCGTTCAGCGGCCTGCGTCAATGGAAGGAAGGCACGCGGCGGATCGAGGATCTCGAGCACTTTCAACTCTCGCCCTTGCATCGCTATGTCCGCCATCCCTGGTATTTCCTCAGCCTGGTGCTGATCTGGACGCGCGACATGAACGCTTTAATGCTCTTGTCATGCGTGATGATGACGCTCTATTTCATCGTCGGCTCGCGGCTCGAGGAAGGAAAATTGCTGCTCGCCTACGGCACGAACTATCGGCGCTACATGGACCGCGTGCCCGGTCTCTTTCCCCTACCGTGGAAATCGATCAGCGCGCGCGAAGCCGCCGAACTGGTCGAAGCGGCGGCCAAAGCCGGCGCCTGAGCCGGGCGGCAAGGCTTCACCCGCTCATTCCGCGTGCGCGTCCGCCCCGTGTTCCGAGAGCTGCGCGCCGAACCAGCGGTGGATCGCCGTCAGCGAGTGACGGTTGCTCGTCTTGAAGGTAATCTCCGCGCCATCGGGCAGCGCCTTGTACGAGACGCTGATCTGTCCGGCCCCGGCTTGCAGTTCTTTCAAGCCCGGCATGTCGGCGCCGTGCAAGGCGGCCGGATCGGCATAGTCGCCGCGCCGGAAGGCTTCGGCTTCATGTTTGAGGTGCTGCTGGATCATCGCCACCTGTTCCTGCGCGGCCGCGTCCTTGACGAGCACGCGCTGCACGCCCCCCGATTCGGTCATGCGAAAGACATGCACGGTCTGCGCGAGGTCGAAAGGCATGACGCCGGCGCCCATGTGATGCACATGCTCCTGCCTCGTTTGCGCCAGGCCCAGCGAACAGCACAGCGCAAGGAGGAGCGCGACAAAGCGCATGAATCCTGCGCGGCGGATTGGATTTCCGGTCATTGTCTTTCTCATCAGGAAGAACACGGTTTTGCGCGACGAGCAGCCGACTACACGACTTTGCTCGCACTGAGCGCAGCGAACTCGGCAAATGCCGCGATGGCATTCGCCGAATACATCAGCGACGGCCCGCCGCCCATATAGACGGCCATGCCCAGGGCTTCCTCGACTTCGCCCTGCGTCGCGCCCAGCTTGACCAGCGCCTGCGTGTGGAATCCGATACATGCATCGCAATGCGCCGCGACGCCGAGGGCCAGCGCGATGAGTTCCTTGGTCTTCTTGTCCAGCGCCCCGGCCTGGGTCGCCGCCCTGGCCATTTCGTTAAAGCCTTTCATGACCTCCGGGATGTCGGCGCGCAGGGTCGCGAGATTCCTGGATACCGACTGGGTGAGACTCTGATAATTCGGCGTGCTCATCTTCTTCTCCGCTGACGATCAATCGGGCTTCTTGCAGGTGTTGATGCCCAGGGGCAGGTAGGCCGGGCAACGGCCGGAACTGCCGGTCAGGATCGGCACGATGCCGATCCAGCCCCAAACCCCGATGGCGCCGGTCAGCGTCGCGGCAATCAGCCCAAGTCCGACGACGACGCGAACGCCCCGATCGATGCTGCCTACGTTTGCTTGCATGATTTCTCCTTGTTGTGGAAGCGCGAAAGTGCGACTGTGGAACAGCGACTACAATCTATTGACATACATACTATCGTTATATATAATATTGTCAAGTATTTTATTTGGATTGCGTAATGGCCAAGACCCCGAAGCTTGATATCGACTCGATGCGCACTGCAGCGCTGCAAGCGACGAGCGTGCTGCGCACCCTGGCCAATCCCGATCGCCTGCTGCTGCTGTGCCAGCTCAGCCAGGGCGAGAAGTCGGTCGGCGAACTCGAAAGCCTGCTCGGCATCGTGCAGCCGACGCTCTCGCAACAGCTCGGCGTGCTGCGCCAGGAGGAGATGGTCAACACGCGCCGGGCCGGCAAGCAGATCTACTATTCGGTGAAGGATCCGAAAGTGCTGGTCATCCTCAATCAGCTATACGCGCTGTATTGCGGAGATCAAGGTGGTCATTGACTGGCCCCACTACACTCCGCTGGCATCGTTGCTCGGCGGCGTCCTGATCGGCCTGGCCGCTGCGCTGTTTGCCTTGTTCAACGGCCGCATTGCCGGGATCAGCGGCATCGTCGGCGGGCTATTGCGTTCCAAGGCGGGCGACACGGCATGGCGCATCGCTTTCATCGCCGGCTTGCTGGCCGCGCCCTGGCTGTTTCAGGCCTTTGCTCCCCTGCCGGAAATACACGTTGGCGCCGCCACGGGAACGCTGCTCCTGGCCGGCCTGCTGGTCGGCATCGGCACGCGCTACGGCTCGGGTTGCACCAGCGGCCACGGGGTATGCGGCCTGGCCCGGCTTTCACCACGTTCGCTGGTGGCGACCGTCGGCTTCATGCTGGCCGGCTTTGTCACGGTCTTCGTCATCCGCCATCTTCTCGCCTGAGTGATTGCCGTGAACATTCTTTTTTCTTTGGCTGCGGGACTCATCTTCGGGCTAGGCCTGGTCGTCTCGGGCATGGCCAACCCGGCGAAGGTGCTGGGCTTTCTCGATCTTGCCGGGACATGGGATCCCTCGCTGGCCTGGGTGATGTGCGGGGCGATTGTCGTCGCTTTCGGCGCTTTTGCCGTGGCGAAGAAACGCACGAGTTCGCTGCTCGGCTTGCCGATGCAACTGCCGACGGCGCGGGGAATCGACCGGCGTCTGGTTGGCGGCAGCCTGATTTTCGGCATCGGCTGGGGGCTGGCCGGCATCTGCCCCGGGCCGGCCCTTGTCCTTCTCGGCGCCGGCCTTGCGCAAGGTCTGATCTTCGTCGGCGCGATGCTCGCCGGCATGGGACTCGTCGAACTCCTGCAGCATCGCAAGTCCTGAGCCGCTGCCAAGCAGGATCAGGCGCTTCCCGCCTCGTACCAGCCCTTGCTGGCATTGACCACCTTGACGACGAGCAGCATCACCGGCACTTCGATGAGCACGCCGACGACGGTGGCCAGCGCCGCACCCGATTGAAAACCGAACAGGCTGATCGCCGCGGCCACGGCCAGTTCGAAGAAATTTGAAGCGCCGATCAGTGCCGAGGGACAGGCGACCGAATGCTGCTCGCCGACTTTCCGGTTGAGCCAGTAGGCCAGCGCGGAATTGAAGAAGACCTGGGTCAGGATAGGGACGGCGAGCAGCACGATGACCAGAGGCTGTTCGATGATGGCTTCGCCTTGAAAGGCGAAGAGCAGTACGAGCGTGGCGAGCAGCGCCGCGATCGACCACGGGCCGATTCTGTCCATCGCCGCGGCGAAAGCGGCGGGCCCGTCCTTGAGCAAGGTACTGCGCAGCAGCTGCGCAAGAATCACCGGGATGACGATGTAGAGGACGACCGAGGTGAACAGCGTATCCCACGGCACCGTGATTGCCGAGATGCCGAGCAGAAAAGTGACCAGCGGGGCGAAGGCGAAAATCATGATCGTGTCATTGAGCGCGACCTGCGACAGGGTGAACAGCGGATCGCCGTTGGACAGCCGGCTCCAGACGAAGACCATCGCCGTGCACGGCGCGGCAGCGAGCAGGATCAGGCCGGCGATATAGCTGTCGAGCTGATCGGCCGGCAGCATGGGCGCGAAGATCTGGCGGATGAACAGCCAGCCGAGGAAAGCCATCGAGAAGGGCTTGACCAGCCAGTTGATGAAGAGCGTGACGGCTATGCCGCGGATATGCTTGCGCACCTCGTGCAAGGCGCCAAAATCGACCTTGACCAGCATCGGGATGATCATCACCCAGATCAGCAGGCCCACCGGCAGATTGACCTGCGCCACTTCAAGCGCGC
>CAIXAY010000188.1 GCA_903917505.1 uncultured beta proteobacterium
AGATCACCAGGCGCAGGTTGGCCTCGGTCATTTCGCGCTTGGCGCGGCGCGCCTTGGCGTCGCCGGTCGACATCTGCTTGTTGATGTCTTTCAATTCCTTGAGCGGGATGCCGATGCGGTCCTGCAGGGCGAGGAGCTTCTTCTGCTCTTCCTTGACGTTCGGGGCGTTGCGCGTGAGGATCGGGCCGTAGGGCTTGCTGCTCGCCGCGGCGAGTTCGCCGTCGACCCAGTCGAGATTGAGTTCGTTGCCGGGGAATACCTTGATGAAATAGGGGCGCGGCATGCGCACGGTCTCGACGCAGATGCGCTGGATCTTGCGCTCGCAGGCGCGCACTTCCTCGACCATGCCGCGCACGGAATCGCACAGGCGCTCGATGGTCTTCGAGGTGAAGCGGATGCCCATCATCTCTTCCGAGATCTTCTGCTGCAGCTTGAGGTAAGTCTTGTCCTGCGAGCCTTTCTTCACCAGCGCGTTGTGCGCCTTGCCGTAGAGCACGCGCAGTTCGGACAGGCGCTCCAGCCCCTCTTCCTTGAGCTTGAGCAGCGATGCGGCGGCAGCGGCGCCTTCGGCGGCTTCGCTGTCTTCCTCGTCGCCTTCGACTTCGGCTTCTTCGTCTTCGGCGAGGTCCTCGATGACTTCCTCGGCGTTCGGGTCGATCAGTCCGTCGATCAGTTCGTCGATGCGCATTTCATCGCAGGCGATCTTGTCGGCGCAATCGATGATCTCGGCGATCGTCGACGGGCAGGCGGAGATGGCCTGGATCATGTGCTTCAGGCCGTCTTCGATGCGCTTGGCGATTTCGATTTCGCCTTCGCGCGTGAGCAGCTCGACCGAGCCCATTTCGCGCATGTACATGCGCACCGGGTCGGTGGTGCGGCCGAACTCGGAGTCGACAGTCGACAGCGCCTGTTCGGCCTGCTCCTCGACGTCGGCGTCGTCGGCGGCGACCGGCGGCGCGGTGTCGGACATCAGCAGGGTCTCGGCATCGGGGGCATCGTCATAGACCTGGATGCCCATGTCGTTGAAGGTACTGATGATGCTTTCGATCTGCTCGGCGTCGACGACATCGTCCGGCAAGTGGTCGTTGACTTCGGCGTAGGTCAGGAAGCCGCGCTCCTTGCCGAGCTTGATCAGCGTCTTGAGCCGCGTCTTGCGCGTCTCGTCATCAACCGGCGAGGGCTGACTGCCTATTTGGGCCAACAGTTCGGCGGCTCTCACTTTTGCCGACTTGGTGCTTGCTGCCTTTTCCCTTGCCATGACACTTCCCGGTTAGCGTTATACTGGAAAAACCCTAGATTTTACCACAAAAAGCCCTATTCCGGCTTCCCGCGGGCATTCAAAGCCTGCAAGTAGTCCTGCTTTTCTTCGCCGGACAGCCCGGCCACCCCCAGCTTGTAGACTTTCTCCTGCAATACGGCAAAGGCCCGCTTGTTCTCGCCTTCGACGAGACGCTGCACGGCGCCTTCAAACTCACTGTCGATATCCTCTTCGGCAAAGGGCTGCTGCATTAGTTCGGCCGCCGCTTCGCGCAAAATCCCCTCGTCCTCGCTGCCGCGCAAGCGCTCGAGCAGGGTGGCATAACCCGGCGTCGGACCACTGCCGTCCAATATCGTTTCGCACAAATGCCTGGCCGCCCGCGCTTCGGCCGAATTGACCGGCAGCGCCGCGAGCGGCACCCGCCCCGCCAGCTCTGGTTTTTGCAGCAACAGGCGGAGCAGCGGCCGCAGCAACGATGGCGCCTGCCTCGGCACCCGCGCAGGCGCAGCCCTGACCACCGGCCGCAGGTCGCACAGGCGCTCCACCTCGGCTTGCGAAAACCCGCTGGCTTCAGCAAGTCGCTTGACCAACTGTAGACGCAATAACGGCGTTTGCAAGCGGCCAAGCAGCGGTTTGGCCTCGGCGACAAGCCTGGCGCGGCCTTCGGCGCTGGTCATGTCGCAATGCGAGGCGAGCTCGCGCAGCAGGAATTCGGAGAGCGGCGTGGCCTGCGCGATCATCCGCTCGAACGCCTCGGCGCCTTCGCGGCGCACGTAGCTGTCGGGGTCGTCGGCCTCGGGGAGGAAGACGAAACCGATGCTCTTCTGCTCGGGCAGGGCTTCGAGGCTGTTTTCCAGCGCCCGCCAGGCGGCCTTGCGGCCGGCGCTGTCGCCGTCGAAGCAATAGACGATGCGGTCGACCTGGCGCAGCAGCTTCTGCACGTGCGTCGCGGTCGTCGCCGTGCCGAGCGTCGCCACGGCGTTGCCGACGCCGTGCTGGGCCAGCGCGACGACGTCCATGTAACCTTCGACGACGACCGCCGCGTCCTTGTCGCGCAGCGCGGCGCGCGCCTGCGGCAGGCCGAAAAGCTCGCGGCCTTTTTCGAACAGCGGCGTCTCGGGCGAGTTCAGATACTTGGGCTCGCCGGCGCCGAGCACGCGGCCGCCGAAGGCGATAACTTCACCCTTCTGGTTCATGATCGGGAACATCACGCGGTCGCGGAAGCGATCATATAAACGGCCCTGCTCGTTCTTGATCACCAGGCCGGCGACCTGCAACTCGCTGATCGTGTAATCGTCGAACGCGGCGCCGAGGTTCTGCCAGCCGTCGGGCGCGTAGCCGATGCCGAACTTCTGCGCGATCTCGCCGGAGACGCCGCGCTCCTTGAGGTAGGTGATGGCTTTCTCGGAGCGCTTCAACTGCTCGTAGTAGTACTTGGCGGCGCGCGCCATGAGGTCGGTGAGCGCGGTGATCTTCGGGCCGTCGTGCGAGCGGCGGCCTTCGTCTTCGGGGACCTGCAGGCCGGTACGATGCGCCAGTTCCTTGATCGCATCGATGAAGCCGAGGCCCGAATACTCCATCAGGAAGCCGATCGCCGTGCCGTGCGCGCCGCAGCCGAAGCAGTGGTAGAACTGCTTGGTCGGGCTGACCGTGAAGGACGGCGATTTCTCGTTGTGGAAAGGGCAGCAGGCGGCGAAGTTGGCGCCGGCTTTCTTGAGCGGGACGTAACCGTCGATCAGATCGACGACGTCTACGCGGTTCAGCAGTTCCTGAATGAATGATTCGGGAATCATGCGCTCACCCTGCTCCTGCAAACCCGCCCGCAGGCGGACGAATCAGCCACCCGCGAGGCGGGTCTTGACCAGCTTGGACACTTCGCTCATGTCGGCGCGCCCGGCCAGTTTCGGCTTGAGCACGGCCATCACCTTGCCCATGTCGGCCGGGCCGGCGGCGCCGGATTCGGCGATCGCGGCGAGCACCGCGGCGGTGATTTCATCGGCGGACAGGCCGGCGGGCATATAGGTACCGAGCACCTGCACTTCGAATTGCTCGGCGTCGACGAGATCCTGGCGGCCGCCGGCAGCGTACTGGGTGATCGAGTCGCGGCGCTGTTTCAAAATCTTGTCGATGACGGCGAGGATGGCCGCGTCGTCGAGCACGATGCGCTCGTCGACTTCGCGCTGCTTGATCGCCGCGAGCAGCAGGCGGATGGCGCCGAGCCTGGCCGTTTCGCGGGCGCGCATGGCGGCCTTCATGTCATCGGTGATGCGCTCTTTCAGGGTCATCGCGGGCTTCCTTGTCGATTGACATGCTGTCGACGCACTAGGGCGGACAGCACGCGCTGTAAGAATGCAAACTCCAGAAACGCGAAAAGCCGCCTATCGACAGACAGGCGGCTGATCAGCG
>CAIXAY010000189.1 GCA_903917505.1 uncultured beta proteobacterium
CGGCAAGCCGGCCTGCGGCCGCGTCTCGCTCAACGCCTATCACGATTCGGGAATCATCGTCATCGAGGTCGCCGACGACGGCGGCGGGCTCAACCGGGAAAAGATCCGTGCCAAGGCCGTCGAACGCGAGCTGATCGCCCCGGGCGATACGCTCTCCGACAAGGAAATCAACAACCTGATCTTCGAACCGGGCTTCTCGACCGTGGACAAGGTTTCCAATCTCTCCGGCCGCGGCGTCGGCATGGACGTCGTGCGGCGCAACATCCTGGCGCTGCGCGGCACCGTCGCGGTGGCCTCGGTCGAGGGCCAGGGCGCGACCTTCACCATCCGCCTGCCGCTGACCCTGGCGATCATCGACGGCTTCCTGGTCGGGATCGAGAAATCAGCCTACGTCATTCCGCTCGATTCAGTCGTCGAGTGCATCGAGCAGAAAAACCTCACCGGCGACCGCGATTTCCTCAATCTGCGCGGCGAGGCGCTGCCTTTCATCCGCCTGCGCGACATTTTCGAGAGCGAAGGCCAGGCGCCGGCGCGCGAGAGCATCGTCGTCGTCCAGTTCGCGGGACGTCGCGCCGGCATCGTCGTCGACCAGTTGATGGGCGAATTCCAGACGGTCATCAAGCCGCTCGGGCGGATGTTCGCCAACCTGCGCGGCATCGGCGGATCGACCATCCTTGGCAGCGGCGAAGTGGCGCTCATCCTCGACGTCGCCGCGCTGGTCAACATCGTCACGCGCGGCGAGGAAGCGCGTCTCTTGCCGCACCGCCACGCCGCAACATCCTCGGCAATTTCAGGCAATTCATCAGCAGTTCAATCCGGGAGGTAGATCATGTTCAAGAATCTGAAAATTGGCACCCGTTTGGGCATCGGCTTTGCCGTTACCCTGGCTTTTCTGATCGCCATTGCTTCCGTCAGTTACCTGCGCGTTGGAGCACTCAATAGCGAAATCGAGTTGCTGGTCAATGACCAGTTCCCGAAGACCGTGCAGGCCAACGACATCATTGACGCCGTCAACGCCATCAACCGTCAATTGCGCAATGCCTACATCTACACCGGAGCGGAACAGCAGAAGTCGCTGGATGCCATTGCTCCGGAAAGAAAGAAGATTTCCGATAATTATGAAAAACTTGAGAAATCAATCAAGAGTGAAAAGGGCAAGGAATTGCTCAAAAAGTCAAACAGTTTCCGCGACGCCTATATGGTCTCAACGGAAAAATTTATCGACTTGCTCAAGGCCGACAAGCGAGCCGACATTGTGTTGCTGATGCAGGGCGATTTACGCAAGGCCCAGGCCGATTACATGGAAGGCATCAACGCGCTGATCAATTTTCAGAACGAACTGGTGGTAGCATCCGGCAAGAGTGCCGACGATCTGGCTGGTGCGACGGAGCGGCTGATAGCCATCATTGGCGCACTTGCTATTCTGTTCACGGTCGTTTTTGCCTGGTTCATCACGATCGGAATCACCCGCCCGGTGAATACTGTTGTCGATGCGGCCAAGAAGATGGCCGCCGGCGATTTCAACTTCAAGCTCGAAAACAATTCACGCGACGAGGTCGGTGAGGTGGCGCGCGGCGTTGCCGCCATGCAGCACGCCGTGCAAGCGCTGGTCGCCGACGCCGCCATGCTGTCGAAGGCGGCGGTTGATGGCAAGCTCGCGACGCGTGCCGATGCGTCCAAGCATCAGGGCGATTTCCAGGCCATCGTCAAGGGCGTCAACGACTGCCTCGACGCGGTGATCGGACCGCTCAATGTCACCGCCAAGTACGTTGATGATATTTCCAAGGGCGTCATCCCGCCGGTCATCACCGACAACTACAACGGCGACTTCAACATCATCAAGAACAATCTCAACGCCATGGTCAAGATGATGTCA
>CAIXAY010000190.1 GCA_903917505.1 uncultured beta proteobacterium
AGCAGGCGTTCGTCCATGTCGAGAAACGACATATGGCAACCCGAGCAGCCGTCCAGCCAGACGGTCGCGATTCTAATCTTGCTCATGACCAGGACTCCCCAATTTTATGTGGCCGGATATTGCGTCCGCCACCCATTCGGCTAAACCCTCTTTTTCTTTTCAATGCGCCGTGAGCGAACGTTCACGCGTTCACATCGGCCCGTACTGGTTTTCGATTTATCAAGAATAGGTAATTCAGCCGCGCATTTCAATAGCGGTTTGCGTTTTTTCTCCCGAGCCTCTATGGGAGCGTGCCCGGGAACCCGGTGCAAAAGGCATCGCGCGGGCACCGGGCCCGCCTGCCGGAGGCGAATGTCGAATCGCCCGAAACTCAGGTCCCGGCGCCCGGATGGCGCAGGCGCAGCGAACTGAAGGCGCCGGCCATTGCCGACAAGCCCGCCGCCAGCGCCAGCGCGATGACCGGACCATGCCCGTCGTGGGCGTTGGCGACACTGAAGACGATGGCCATGATCACGGCGCCGAGGGTCTGCCCGGTGAGCCGCGCCGTGGCCAGCATGCCGCTGGCGCCGCCGGATCGCTGCATCGGCGCCGTCGTCACGATCGTATGGTTATTGGGCGACTGGAACAGTCCGAAACCGATGCCGCACAAGGCCAGGCGCCAAACGATGTCGAAATCTTCCGGTTGCGGCGGCAAGGCCGCCAGCAGGGCGAGGCCGGCGGAGAGAATGCCCAGGCCGATGCCGCCGAGCAGCCCGTCGGGATAGCGGCCGATCAGGTGCCCGGCGAGCGGGGCGACGACGACGATGGCCAGCGGCCATGCGGTGATCAGCAGCCCGGCTTGAATCGGCGTCCGGCCGTAGGCGTCGAGCAGCAGGAAGGGCAAGGCGATGTAAGCCAGGAGCTGCGCGGCGAAAGCCGCGACCGAAGTGCACATCGACAGCGCGAACACCGGAATCCGCAGCAGATCCACCGGGAAGATGGGCATCGCCTGGCGCAACTGCCGGCGCAGATAAAGCACGCCGACGGCGATGCCGCCCGCCAGCAAAGCCACGCCCGCGGTGGCATGCGAAACAGTTGCCGACGCATTGGCGCGGGTGCCGAAGGCATCGACCCCGAGAAACACCATGCTGAACATCAGCGCGTTGAGCAGCACGTCGAGCCAGGACAGCCGCGCCCCGGCCGGCGGCGCGGCGATATTGCGCGGCAAGGCGCGCAAGCCAAGCGATGTCACCGCCAGGCCAAGCGGCAGATTGACGACGAATAGCCAGGGCCATGCGGCGACCGACAGGATGGCGGCGGCCACGGACGGCCCGGCCACCGCGGCGGCGGCGACGACCACTGAATTGATGGCGACGCCGCGGCCGAGCAGATGCCGGGGATAAATCAGGCGCACCAGCGCCGGATTGACCGACATGATCCCGGCCGCCCCCAGTCCTTGAATGGCGCGCGCGGCAACCAGCGCCGGCAGCGAAGCAGCGCAAGCGCAGCCGAGCGAGGCCAGGGTAAACAGCGTCAGGCCGCTCAGATAGACGCGCCGATAGCCGACAAGATCGCCCAGGGTGGCACAAGGCAGCAGCAAGGCGAGCGTGGCGACCTGGTAGGCGTTGACGATCCACACCGCCTGCGCAGCGCTGGCGTGCAGATCGTGCGCAATGCGCGGCAAGGCGAGGTTGACGATGGTGCCGTCAAGCACCGACAGCGTAATGCCGAGAATGACCACCGCCATGGCGTAGTAACGCGCCGGCGTGGCGAGGCCATCCTGAACGCCCATGGGCGGCGCGCCGGTCGGTGGGCTAGGCGGCATGCTTGCCTCGACGAAAATTGAGTTTGGCGATCACGCGCGAGGCTTTCGCTGACGGGCTAGGGCTTTGCCGGAAGGGCAGGCGGTGTTTTTCCGAAAAAGCGCAGCGCCAGGTACCCGAGCACGCCCGCACACAAGGAGGCGATGAGGATGGCCATCTTCGAGGTATTGATGGTTTCCGCATCGCTCCCGAAGGCCAGATTGGTAATGAAGATGGACATCGTGAATCCGATTCCGCCGAGCAATCCGGCGCCGAAGATCTGGCGCCAGCGCAAATCTTCCGGCAACCGGCACAGGCCGGCGCTCACGGCGATGAAGCTCAGCAGCGTGATGCCGAGCGGCTTGCCCAGCAGCAGGCCGGCGATGATGCCCGCTCCATTCGCGCTCAACAGATGCTGCTGCCAGCCGGCGTCGATCACGATGCCCGTATTGGCCAGGGCGAAAATCGGCAGGACGACGAAGGCGACCGGTTTCTGCAGGAAATGCTCGAGGCGATGCGAAGGCGACAGCGCGTCGTCGGGCACCGGCGAATAGGGAATCGCAAAGGCCAGCAGTACGCCGGCCAGCGTTGCATGCATGCCGGACTTGAGCACCAGGAACCACATCAGCGCACCGCCGAGCAGGTACGGGTACAGCGCCATGATGTGGAACTTGCGATTGAGCACGACCAGCATGGCGAAGACCGCCAGCGCGCCGAGCAGATAAGCCAGCGACAGATGCGCGGTGTAAAATAGGGCGATCACGATGATGGCGCACAGATCGTCGATCACCGCCAGCGCCGTCAGGAAGATCTTCAGCGAAGGCCGGATGCGGCTGCCGAGCAAGGCCAGCACGCCGAGCGCGAAGGCGATGTCGGTGGCCATCGGAATGCTGGCGCCGGCTTGCGTCGGCGTGCCGGCATTGAGCGCGAAGTGAATCAGCGCCGGCGCCATGATTCCGCCCAGGGCCGCGACGATGGGCAGCAGCGCATTCTTGAAATTCGCCAGTTCGCCGCTGTAAAGCTCGCGTTCGAGTTCGAGCCCGACGAACAGGAAGAATACCGCCATCAGCGCATCATTGATCCACAGCTCGATGCTCAAGCCAAAATAGCTGGCCTGCCAGAAGCCGCGGCAGGCGGGTCCCCAGGCCGAATTTGCAATGGCCAGCGAGACGATCGTGCACGCGACCAGCACGATCGCGCTCGACTTTTGCGAATCGAAGAAAGCGGTGAATATCCGGGAAATTGTCGGCTGCATGGCGACCATGATGGGCTTGCGGCAAAGACAAGATCATAGCGTGACGGCGCGACTTTCCCCAAGCGTTGGCGACAAACGCCATTGCCCGGGTGCAGCGCGTCTTAGCGGATCGCCGCGTCTATCGTCGTTCGCAGCCTGTCGAAACTGAATGAGATATCGCACAACACGCCGTTGACGAAGAAGGTCGGCGTGCCGCGGACGCCGCTTCTGGCGCCGCCGTCGAGATGCGCCTGCACGCGCGGCAGGTAGACGTGATGGCCCATTTCGTAATCGAAGCGCCGCAGGTCGAGTTGCGCCGCTTCGGCGTAGCGATTGAGACTGCCGGCGTCAAGGTGCAGCGGGTTCTCGAACAAGAGCTTGTGCAGTTCCCAGAACCGGCCTTGCGCGCCGGCCGCTTCGGCGGCCTCGGCCGCCAGTTCGGCATGCGGATGGACTTCGCGCAGCGGGAAATGCCGGAACACGAAACACAGGCTTGTGAACCGGCCCCTATTTTTCTGGACACGAATTTGGGGTAAAACCGTGTCTGGAAAAAGGAGTTTGAAATGCTGAAAGAGAAGGATGAAACGGGGGTTGCGCCGGGGTTGCTGCAA
>CAIXAY010000191.1 GCA_903917505.1 uncultured beta proteobacterium
CGACGAGGCTGTCGTCGACGCGCGCCAGCAGCGCCGGGATCGTGTTCCGCAGGTACAAGGTATCGTCGAGAAGCTTGGCGCATTTCCTAATGGTGTCGTTGATCCATGTCGGACTGAGCTTGATGATCTCGCGCTTGTCGTCGGCAAGGCCCATCGCCGCCGCCTGTTTCTGCCGGCGTCGCCTGGCGAGACCTTCGTCGAGCGGTTCGGTGTCGGTCATGGCCGCACCCGCTTCCGCTTCGGTGCGAAGCCGAGCAGAGCACGCGCCTCCTGCTCGGACATCCGCCGGATGCGCTCGGCAAGCGCGTCGAGCGCTGCCAGTGCTCGATTTGGCGCTTGCTCCGCCGCTGCTGATTCTGTACCTTCGGGATTGCGGCCGGGAAGCTGCACAATCTTCGAAGGGGTCGCCACAGTGATGTGGCGGCCCTTTTGCTTATGGGTCATTTTTCGCTTGCGCTTGCCCCTTCCCCCGTCAGTGCAAGACGCGTCTTCTTCGGCCTGCCGCGCCCGCGCGGCCCGACTTCGCGCAGCCAGCGCTCAAGATCATCTCGGCGATACAGTGTATGGATTCGGCACCAACCCCCGCCCTCATTGACCATCACGCGCGCGTAGGCCGGCCCGCGGCGAGCGGTTGCCAAATCGCTAAGCGCCTTCGCGGTGAGGGTTGGAAATCCGAGCGCCGCAGCGTGCGCCGCTGCCTCGCGGCGAGTTAGTAGTGCTTCCATGTTCACTAGTAGAAATTAGAATCGGACGAAGGCGAAATAGCCAACGCGCATTTATTTGCGGCGCCGGCCGCGACACGGCGCCGCACTACATCGCGTCGGCCAGCGCCGCGCCCCGCTCCCGGGTGAACTCGCCGGTCGGCCAGAAATGAGAACTGCCGCCAAGGCAGCCGACCTGGAGCACAGGCACCGGATAAATGTGCGCCCGGCCGAAGCAGACTTCCGGATCATGGCCGGGCTCGCCTCTGTCCGGTCCCATGCCGTACCGTTTGATGACGGTTTCGTACTCTGAGATCAGCAGGAAAGCGCGGTGCGCGGTGTAGGGGTGGACGCCGTATGAGTAGACGAGTTGATACCAGTCGGTCATGACCTGCTGTTGCTGCGGCGCACCGAAAAGCTTGCGCCGAAAGGTATAAGCGGCGCCCCCGGTATAGTCGTAGCCGCGCGCCCAGTCCCGGTCGCCATGTTGCAGCAGCGGCCCGACGGCGACGCTGCCGGGCGGTGGGAGGTCGGCGCGTCCCCTGTGGTCCGCACCATTCCAGGCGATCAAGGTATCGGCGGCTTTCATCGCCGCTCTTCCTCCGGCAAACTCCCGAAATAAACATGCGAAGCCGCTCCGCCGTGCATGCCGTCAGGGAACTCCCGATGAACCACGGAATCTAGCGCCGAGCGCAGGTGCAGCAGCTTCCGCAGCGCCTTGGCCGTCAGGCGGCGCAGCAGGCATCTTTTGCCGTAGGCATTCGCAATCGCGCCTTCCGCCGTGGCGAGGCATCGCTGCATGCGCTTGAGATCGATGCCGAGTTGCCAGTGCTCGGACTCCGTCAGCGGAACAAGCTGCTTACTTACCGCAAGCG
>CAIXAY010000192.1 GCA_903917505.1 uncultured beta proteobacterium
CCTCGTGATCCTGCAAAGCCTGTTGTGCGTGCTGCGCGAAAAGAATCTGTTGACCCGGGCCGACATCGAAAACCTGTGCGACAAGGTGCAGGCCAGCGTCGCCGACAGGGCAGGCGAAACAAGGGCCGGCGACGTGCTGCCCTGCTGCGGCGCGAGCGCGTTGGCAGCCGCCGCCGAAATGGGCAAGATCGGCGAATATATCGGTCGTCGCTACGGCGGAAAGCACCGCCGGATCTGAATCACGGTTCGGCTCCGGCACCTGGAGCGGGCCAGAGCGACGGCCATCGGCGAAGGCGCGGTCAGAGTCCGAACGCGCTCGTGAAATTGTCCTGCCGGGACGCCGCGCACCAATGGCGCGTCGGCGCGAGGAGAGCAGAGCGTCTTCGAGTATCTTGGGCGCCCGGGGGCCGACCGACGCCCGCCTACGCCGGCGCCTCTACGACACAGGCGCAGGGTCGTTGCCCGACCTTCGCTGGATGAGCACGCGCCACGGAATGAACAGGGCGGCGAATATCACGCAGACAATAGCGAGAACCGCGCCGAACTCACCGGCGAACCAGGCACTGCGACCCGTCTCGACCGTCATGGGATCAAGCAGCCACTGGATCACCGCATTGTGGCAGGCGTGAAGCATGATGGCCGGCCAGACCGATCGCGACACGATCCGCAACCACGCCGCCAGCGCACCGGTCGCGACGATCATCACCGTAAAGCAGGCCAGCGCGAACAGCTTGGGTGCATCGCTGTTATAGGCGGAGAACAGGATCAGCGGGAAATGCCACACCGCCCAGATCAGTCCGCTGACCAGCACCACCATGCCGAAATTCATGCGCTGGGCCAATGCCGGTACCAGAAACCCCCGCCAGCCTATCTCTTCGCCCGCGGCGGAAACCCCGCTCTGCAGTACGCCATAGGTCACGATCAGCGCCGCGTTGAGGATCGCCGCACCGTTCCCGATGCCAAGCGACTTCGCACTGGCTTCGGCAAAACTCCCCCAGGCCGCCGGTGCGAGGCCGGACAGCCAGAGGATCAGGTAGGTGATGATCGAATAGGCGACCGGAAGGCCATAGCCGAGCGCCACGAACCGGCCGGCGGGCCATTGAAGACCAAGGACAGTCAGCGGAGTCCGCGTCAGCCGGCAGGTCGCGAGCGCCGCAAGGCCCGGCGCCCACATCTGTGAATGAATGACGAAACCACGCGCGATATCCAGGCGATCGACATGAATCAGCAAGGCGGCCCATGGCAAGGTGAAGGCCACCGTCAGCAGCAGGAACAGGATAATCACGCGGGCCGGGTCGCGCAGGAGAATCCGGTTGGCATCCGCGATCATGGCAAGTCTCCGGTCACATTCCCCCTATCGGCCTCAGCCGAAGCAAGGCAACCCGGTTCCGAAACGCCGGCTTTCGTGACAATGATGCCTCGGAGCAGAGGACGTCGCATCTCCTTGAATGTCCTTCGACCCACGGTGATTTTGCTTGACCCTGCGGAGCGAAACAACCAAATTTCAAAAACGCGCAGATTTCTGCGGTTTTCGAAAAATACGCCGGCTTGTTTCAACGAGCGGAGCAACGGTTTCC
>CAIXAY010000193.1 GCA_903917505.1 uncultured beta proteobacterium
ATGTCCCGATCATCTATTTCTCGGTCAAATGGTGGAATACCCTGCACCAGGGTTCGTCGGTCAGCCTGACCAAGTCGCCGTCGATGGCCACGACGATGCTCTGGGGCATGCTGCTCTGCGCGCTGGCCTGCTGGATGTACGCGATCGCCGTGGCGCTGATGCGCGTGCGCATGATCGTGCTCGAGCGCGAGCGGCAGACCGAATGGGTGCGCGAAGTCCTGCGCGGCGGAGCGTAAGCATGGCAGGCATCTACTGGAACAGTTTCGGCGAATTTCTGGCGATGGGCCACCACGGCGTTTATGTCTGGGGCGCGGTCGGCGTCATGGCGCTGGCGATGATTCTGGAACCGCTGCTGCTGGTTCGTGGTCAGAAGGCTTTAATTACACGCCTGCAGCGACAATTCCGAGCTGAGAATCGCGACAGCAGCGCAGATCGTCAACCGCAATCCGAGGGGCAGCATTGAAATCACGTCACAAGCGAATCGCCCTGATCGCCGGCGGCCTGGCGATCCTCGGCCTCGTCGTCGCGCTGGTCCTCAACGCCTTCCAGAGCAATCTGGTCTTCTTTTTCTCGCCGACGCAGGTCGCTGCCGGCGAGGCGCCGGTCGGCAGATCGTTCCGCATCGGCGGCATGGTCAAGGACGGTTCGATCAAGCGCGAGCCCGACGGCGTGACCCTGCGCTTCGTGATGACCGACACCGAGAAGGACATGGTCGTCGCCTACAAGGGCATCCTGCCCGACCTCTTCCGCGAAGGCAAAGGCGCCGTCGCGCAAGGCAAGCTCGGCAACGACGGCATCTTTCTGGCCAGCGAGGTGCTCGCCAAGCACGACGAGAACTACATGCCGCCCGAAGCCGCCAAGGCCGTCGGCGATGCGCATGCGCGCGCCGCCGCCAACAAGGCGGCCATCGAGGCGACGGCGAAGACGATCAAGCAGTGATTAAGAAGACCCGGACGATTTGCCTCGCGAAATTCAACCCCCCCAACCCCCCTTATCAGGGGGAGCGGCTTCCCCTTCCCTGACAAGGGGAGGTCGGGAGGGGTTGGATGGGGTATATTTCACCACTGCCTACTGCCATCCTCACGCTGAGATTGACATCCCATGATCCCTGAACTCGGACATTTCGCGCTCATCGTCGCGCTCTGCGTGGCGCTCGTCCAGGGCGTCATGTCGCTGGTCGGCGCGCATTTGCGGCGGCCGAGCTGGATCGCCGTGGCGCGGCCGGCGGCGAAAGCGCAGGCGGTGCTGATCGTCACCGCTTTCGTCTGCCTGTCGACGGCTTTCGTGCAAAACGATTTCTCGGTGCTCTACGTCGCGCAGCATTCGAACACCCTGCTGCCGCTGCAGTATCGCCTCGCCGCGGTGTGGGGCGGACATGAAGGCTCGCTGCTCTTGTGGGTGCTGATGCTGTCCCTGTGGACGCTGGCGGTCGCGGTGTTTTCGAAGCAGCTGCCCGACGCCATGATCGCGCGCGTGCTCGGCATCCTCGGCTTGGTCGCTGCCGGTTTCCTGCTGTTCATCCTGCTCACCTCCAATCCCTTCGACCGCCTGCTGCCCGGCGCCGAGGAGGGCAGCGACCTCAATCCGCTGCTGCAGGACCCGGGCCTGATCATCCATCCGCCGATGCTCTACATGGGTTACGTCGGCTTCTCGGTGGCTTACGCCTTTGCCGTTTCGGCGCTGCTCTCGGGCCAGCTCGACGCCGCCTGGGCGCGCTGGTCGCGGCCGTGGACCACGGCGGCGTGGTGCTTCCTGACGCTCGGCATCGCCCTCGGTTCCGGCTGGGCTTATTACGAGCTCGGCTGGGGCGGCTGGTGGTTCTGGGACCCGGTCGAGAACGCCTCCTTCATGCCCTGGCTGGTCGGCACCGCGCTCTTGCATTCGCTGGCCGTCACCGAAAAACGCGGCAGCTTCAAGAACTGGACGGTGCTGCTGGCGATCGCCGCGTTCTCGCTTTCCCTGCTCGGCACCTTCCTCGTGCGCTCCGGCGTGCTGACCTCGGTGCACGCTTTCGCCACCGATCCGAAGCGCGGCATTTTCATTCTGCTCTTCCTCGTCGCGGTGATCGGCACATCGCTCGCCCTGTTCGCCTGGCGCGCCCCGAAAGTCGGTCTCGGCGGGCGCTTCGCGCTGCTCTCGCGCGAATCGCTGCTGCTCACCAACAATGTGCTGCTGGTCGTCGCCTGCGCGTCGGTGCTGCTCGGCACGCTCTATCCGATGGTCATCGACGCGCTCGGCGCCGGCAAGCTCTCGGTCGGGCCGCCTTACTTCAATTCGGTGTTCGCGCCGCTGATGTTGCCGGCGCTCTTCCTGATGGGCGTCGCGCCCTTCGCGCGCTGGAAACAGGCGAGCGTCGCGGAACTCGCGCGCACCCTGCGCTGGGTCTTTCTCGCGGCGGCGACGGTCGGCATCGTCGCGCCCTTCTTCTTCGGGACCTGGAAGCCGCTCGTCGCACTGAGCCTGCTGCTGGTCGCCTGGATCATCCTGTCGGCGCTGCTCAACTTCGTCGAACGCGTCCAGGCGACGCGCGCCGGCCAGTCCTTCTTCGCCGCGGCAATCAAGCAGCCGCGCAGCTTTTTCGCGATGCATGCGGCGCATCTGGGCATCGCCGTTTTCGTCGTTGGCGTGACCATGGTCAATGGCTACCAGGCCGAGAAGGATGTGCGCATGGAGGTCGGCGACAGCGTGGCGGTCGGCGGCTATACGGTGCGCTTCAACGGCGTGCACGTGCAGCAGGGGCCGAACTACACGGCGCTGGTCGGCGACCTTGACCTGCTCAAGGACGATCGGGTGCTGCGCGCCATGAATCCGGAGAAGCGCAACTACGTGTCGTCCGGCTCGCCGATGACCGAAGCATCGATCGACACCGGCCTGTTCCGCGACGTCTATGTATCGCTCGGCGAGCCGATCGACAAGGCCAGGCCGCAGGACGCCTGGGCCGTGCGCGTCTATTACAAACCCTTCGTCGACTGGATCTGGGGCGGCTGCGTGCTGATGGCTTTCGGCGGCCTGCTGGCCATCAGCGACCGGCGCTATCGCAACAAGTCGCGCGCCGCAGCGGGCGAAGCCGCGGCCCTGGCCCAGAAAGCATGAGGCGCGCATGAATCGTTTTCTCTGGCCGCTGATCGGTTTCGTTGTCCTCGTCGTCCTGCTCGCCGTCGGGCTCAAGCTCGATCCGCACGACGTGCCCTCGCCGCTGGTCGGCAAGCCGGCGCCGATGTTCTCGCTGGAAAAGCTGGGCACGCCACGACAGAACTTCTCGCCACAGGAAATGCGCGGCAAGGTCTGGCTGCTCAACGTCTGGTCGACCTGGTGCGTGTCGTGCCGCCAGGAACATCCGGTGCTCGTCGAGATGGCCAAGAACAAGTCGCTGACGCTGGTCGGGCTCAACTACAAGGAAGTGCGCGGCGACGGCGCCTTCGACATGGACAAGATCGCCCCCGACGCCGAGCGCGAACTGGCGCTCAAGCGCGCCCAGGTCTGGCTGAAGACGCACGGCGATCCCTACACGCTGTCGGCGCTCGACCTCGACGGGCGCGTCGGCATCGACTACGGCGTCTACGGCGTTCCCGAAACCTATGTCATCGACAAGGCCGGCCTGATCCGCTTCAAGCAGACCGGGCCGATCACGCCCGATATCTTTTCCGGCAAGATCCTGCCGCTCGTTGCGGAGCTCTCGAAATGACGCGGCGTATCCTCGCTTCCCTGATCCTGCTCCTGGCGCTATTGGCCGGCGCCGCGCCGGCCAGGGAAGCCGCGCCGCTGGCGCCGGACGAAGTCACGGAAAACCGTCTGATCGCCATTTCTTCCGAGCTGCGCTGCCTGGTCTGCCAGAACGAATCGCTGGCCGGATCGAACGCCGAACTCGCCTACGACCTGCGCCGCGAAATTCGCGAGATGATCAAGGACGGCAAGAGCGACGCCGAAATCAGGGACTTCCTGGTCAAGCGCTACGGCGACTTCGTTCTGTACCGGCCGCCGCTCAAGGGCGTCACCCTGGCCCTGTGGTTTGGTCCCGCCCTGCTCCTGGCCGGCGGACTGGCCACCCTGATCCTCTATCTGCGCCGTCGCAACCAGGCGATCAGCGACGCGCCGCTCTCCGCCGGCGAGCAGCGCGAGGCCGACCGCCTGCTCAATCCCCAGAGACCGCAACAATGACCCCGCAGATGACTTTCATCCTCGCCGCCACGCTGCTGCTGCTCGTCGTGCTGGCGATCCTGTTGCCGCCGCTGTGGCGCGCGCCGAAGCCGAAGAGCGCCGTCGACCGGCAGCAGGCCAATCTCGAAATTTTCCGCGCCCAGCTTGGCGAACTCGAACGCGACCGCAGCCAGGGCCTGCTCGGCGACGACGATTTCGAACAGGCGAGGAGCGAACTGCAGCGCCGCCTGCTCGACGAAGTGCAGCCGGATGGTCCAGACATCGCGCCGCGCGAAACCCGCGGCGGGCGCAAGACGGCGCTGGCGCTGCTCATCGCCATTCCGCTGGCGGCCGCCTCGGGCTACGCCGTGCTCGGCCAGCCGCAAGGACTCGACGCGCTGCAAACGAAAGCGCGGGTGACGCCGCAAGAACTCGAGACGATGCTCGTGCGGCTCGCCGACAGACTCAAGACGAACCCCGACGACACCAAGGGCTGGGTGATGCTCGCGCGCTCGTACAAGGCGCTCGGCCGCTATGCCGAGTCGGCCGAAGCGTACAGCCACGCCGGCGCGCTGCTCGACAGCGACGCCGTGCTGCTCGCCGACTATGCCGAAGTGCTCGGCCAGGTGCATGGCGGCAGTCTCGCCGGCAAGCCGTCCGAGTTGATCGCCCGGGCGCTGATGATCGATCCGAACGAACCGCAGGCGCTGTTCCTGGCCGGCGCCGCCGCGACCGACCGGCAAGACTTTCCCGGCGTGATCGATTACTGGGGACGCCTCTTGCTGCAATTGGAACCGGGTTCGGAAGATGCCCGCTCGCTCGAAGCGGCGGTGAGCAAGGCGCGCGAGATCGTCGCGCAGATGGACACCGTCGCCAAAGGCAAGCAGGCCGGCGGCAAGGCAGCGACGAAAGTCGCCGCGGCCGAGCCGGTCAAGGCCGCCGCCGTCGCGGTCAATGCCGAACGCATAGACGGCGAGGTCGTGCTGAGCGGCAAGATCGCCGCGCAGGCCAGCCCCGACGACGTGCTCTTCGTGTTCGCCCGCGCTGAAGAAG
This sequence comes from uncultured beta proteobacterium, assembly GCA_903917505.1. The sequence goes on from CAIXAY010000193.1 coordinate 5,191, forward strand.
GTTCGCGCATGCCGCTCGCCGTCATTCGCACCAGCGTCGGCGCGCTGCCGCTCGCGTTTCAGCTCGACGATGCCCTGGCCCTGCCCGGCGGCCAGAAAATTTCGCAGTTCAAGGCGGTCAACGTCGAAGCGCGGGTGGCCAAGGCCGGCCGGGCGCAGAGCTCGAGCGGCGACCTCTTCGGCATGGTCAAGGGCGTCAAGCCGGGCAGCAAGGGGATCAAGGTGGTGATCGATCAGGTTCAGCCCTGAGACTGAGCGACGCGCCACGCGGCTTCGTCATTCCGGCGCAAGCGGGAATCCAGGATTTTGGAGAACTGCCAGGGCCCCGGTTTTCGCCGGGGTGACGCTTGGACGCTGCGCCAGGATTGACCGCGGCCGGCAAGCTCGACGATACTCTGAATCCTGACGCATAAACCTCGCCGATCCGGCGAAATACTAGAAGTCCTGCCGAATGACCCACCGCCGCGCGGTCGCCCTGATGATCCTTGCCACGCTGATGTGGAGCATCGCCGGTGTCGTCACGCGCCACCTCGAGGCCGCGCGCGGTTTCGAGATGACCTTCTGGCGCAGCGTGTTTACCGCCCTCAGCCTGGTCCTGGCCCTGTCGGTCATGCGCGGCACCGCGCTGTGGCGCGGCCTGGCGCGTGCCGGCTGGCCGCTGTGGGTTTCGGGCAGCTGCTGGGCGGTGATGTACATCGCCTTCATGATCGCGCTGTCGCTGACCACGGTGGCCAACGTGCTCGTCACGCTGGCCATCGGGCCGCTGATAACCGCCCTCTTTGCGCGCCTGTTCCTCGGCCACGTCCTGGCGCCGCGGACCTGGCTGGCGATCGCCGTGGCGAGCAGCGGGATTGCCTGGATGTTCGGCCGCGATGCCGTCGCCGGCGCATCGCCGGCGGGAACGCTGGTGGCCTTGATGGTGCCGCTCGCGGCGGCGATCAACTGGACGGTGTTGCAGTTCGTCGCCGACCGCAAGGCGGCGTTCGCCTCCGAACTGCGCGTGGACATGTTGCCGGCGGTGCTGATCGGCGCCGTGCTTTCGGCGCTGGCGATGCTGCCGCTGGCTTACCCGCTGCAGGCTTCGACGCACGATCTCGGCCTGCTTGCGCTGCTCGGCGGCGTGCAGCTGGCAATCCCGTGCCTGCTGGTGGTGCGCCTGACGCGCGAATTGCCGGCCGCCGAAATTGCGCTGCTCGGATTGCTCGAAGTCATTTTCGGCGTGACCTGGGCCTGGCTCGGCGCCGGCGAAGAGCCGACGAGCGCAACCCTGATCGGCGGCGCCCTCGTCGTCGGCGCGCTGGTCGGCAACGAATTGCTGGCGCTCACGCACGAGCGCGACGCGCAGGCGCCGGCTTAGATTTCGCAAGCACGAAAAACACGAGGCGCACGAAGAAAGGCATTCTCATTCCTGTTGCGGAACGCGGCGGCGCGCAGCCCATTCACGCGCCTGCTTTCTTTCTCCGTGTTCTTCGTGTCCTTCGTGGTTAAACTGCCGCTTTCAAAGATCGCAAGTGAAATCGCTGACCGAGTTTTACCGCCGCGGGCTGCGGCGGCTCGAAGACGCGAACAGCTTTGCGGCAATGGGCAGTTGAGCGTGGGTATGCTTCGGTTTGAATATTGCGGCGAATGAGGACGAAATGGCTCTAAAGGTTGTTGCGAGAAAGAGCGGTTTTCACGGCAGGGGCTTGTTCGCCGCCAGGGATCTGGCGGCGGGCGAGAAGTTAATCGAATACAAGGGGAAGCGTTACGCAGAGGGCGCGCTGCCGGACATGGAAATCGATGGCGTCACCAAGTTCCTCGGACTGTCGGATGGCACCGGCATCGACGGGACAGGATGGGCGGCCCTGGCCAACCACGGCTGCGAACCCAACTGCGAACTGCGTGAGGATGAAGGCAGGGGAAGACTGAGGGCATGGCTTTACGCACTGCGGGAGGTCAAGCAGGGGGAAGAGCTGGTATGGGACTATCGTCTGGATGTGAAATCGAGAAAGGATGCCTATTCGGTCTGGGCCTGCGCCTGCGGCGCGGAGGAGTGCCGCAGAACCATGGCCAATCCGGACCGGTTCAGGAGCACAAAGAATAAGGCAAAGCCGATCGCGGTGGCTGATGGCGATTGCGAGAGCGAGATTGTTCGATGATGCCTGGCTTCGGCCAAGAACCTCCAGGCCGAGCAGTCCTGTCGTAGCGGCGGCGCCGGGACGCCGCGCTGCCGCAAGTCCAGGGATTGGGTCACCCGGATGGCCCGTGAATCCGGTCAAATGAAAATCAGGGATCGACGACATGAATTCTGATGCGAACGGCTCTCATCGAAGCGGCGCGGTGGCACAGAAGGCCGCGCACGGGATGCGCGAGGTGCCGGCCAGGACGGTGCCCGTGCCCGACACCGTCAGCCCGCAAATGCAAGCCCTCATCGGGGCGCCGCCCGCATCGACCTGGAAGGTGATCCCGAAAACTGCCGCCGAATGGAAAGCGCAGATCGACGCTGCCGGTGCCGCCGTCATGGCCGGCTTGCCGGCGTTGCGGGAGGCCCTCGGCGTCAAGGTCGAGCCAATGACCATCGCCGGCGTCAAAGCGCATCGGGTGACACCGCAGGCCATTGCCCCGGAAAACCGGAACCGTCTGCTCGTTCATGTTCACGGCGGCTGCTTCATGAGCTTTCCGGGCGAATCCGGAACGCTCGAAGCGATCTTGATGGCGGGCTTCGGACGCTTCAGCGTGATCTCGGTCGACTATCGCATGCCACCGGACCATCCCTATCCGGCGGCGCTCGACGACGCCATGACGGTTTGGAAAGCGGCCATAAAAATGACGGCGCCGAAAAATATCGCGATCTTCGGCACCTCCGCCGGCGGCAATCTGACGCTGGCCATGGTCTTGCGGGCCAAGCAGGAAAATCTTCCACTGCCGTGCGCCATTGCGCCCGGCTCGCCGATGTCCGACCTCAGCAACCGCGGCGACTCCTTTCATGCCAACGCGATGCTCGACAACGTGCTGGTCGCACCCGGCATGAATTGCGACAAGCGCGCCGCGCTGTACGCCAACGGCCACGACCTCAAGGATCCGATGCTTTCGCCAGTCTATGGCGACCTGCATGATTTTCCGCCGGCGATTCTCACCAGCGGGACGCGCGATCTGCTCCTGAGCAGCACGATACGCGTGCATCGCAAGCTGCGGCAGGCCGGAGTGGAAGCGGTGCTACAGGTCTTCGAGGGCCAATCGCACGCGCAATACATGCGCGATGCAAGCGCGCCAGAAACCAGAGAGGCGTTCGACGAAATCGCGCTGTTCTTCGACAAGCACCTCGGGCGTTAGCAAGTCGAAAGTTCTTTGGGGCTGGGAAAGTCTCGCGGCAATGCGTCGGCGAATTCTCCCCCGTGATTTCCTTGATGTCCCGCCAGTCGCGGCGGGGAGCGTCGATCCACAAGCCAGCCCGTCGCCAGCAAGCACATCCTCATGCCACGCGAAAGTCGGGCACGCTGGCACTCATCTTGCGTACACCCCAGTCATCATGCGGATGTCGGGCGAGCGGCGCATGAGCAGGCGTACTGAATCCCAGAATATTTATGGCTTCCGTCTTGGAGTTGAATCCTCCACGCACCAATAGCGATTGCTGTTCCTGATTAATGCACCACGCTGAACCACTCCAAGTCCTTTTGCATCGATGCCGCTGGGCGGGAGAGATCGAACGTGGCCTGCTCAGTCGAACCTTAAGGAGATGGAATGAATAACATGACAATCAAGTTCAGGGTCCTCGTTCTGGGTTTGCTCGCTGTTCTCGGCATCGTCGTTGCCGGAGGCTTTGGGATCTTTCAGCTATCCGCCTTCAATGCGCTGCTCAAGAATGAACTGGGGGACATTCGCACGAGCGTGCAAACCCTGGTCGGCATCCAGACCGCGAGCATCGACTTCAAGACGCAAGTCCAGGAATGGAAAGACCTGCTGCTTCGGGGCAACAACCCCGACGACTATTCAAAATATGAAAAGGCGTTTTACGACCGGGAAGTCGCGGTCCAGGAAGGGCTTAAGAAGTCGCTCGCCGCACTGCGGCAAGAGAACGATCCGGCCAAGGCCGGGTCAATTGCCGATCTCGAGAAGCTGGTCAAGGATCACAGCGAACTTGGCGCCGCCTATAAAGCTGCGCTCGGCAGTTTCAACAAGGCTGAGGCCGAATCCGGGAAGAAGGTTGACGCGATCGTAAGGGGCAAAGACCGGGCGACGACCGACGGGCTGAACAAGATCGTGGCCAGCCTGGAGAAAGCCGAGTTCGAACATTTCGATATGCAAACGCTTGCCGCGCAGACAGCGTATGCCGGCTCGCGCAACTGGCTGATCGGCCTGATGGGTTTTGCTTTGATTCTGGCCGGCGTCATTGTGGTCCTTACCGTTCGGCAAATTTCGGGGCAGATCGCGCGAGTTCAGGAGACCACGGCGGAAGTGAAGAAGACCCTGGACCTGACCCACCGCATTCCGCTCTCCGGACGTGCGGAGATGGCCCAGGTGGCAAGCAGCGTAAACGCCTTGCTCGAAGAATTCCAGGGCGTGCTGCGACGGATGAAGGACGCCGGCCAGCATGTATCGACGACCTCGGACGCCTTGTCGCATTCCGTTTTTCAGCTTTCGGCGGCCGTGGACCAGCAGAACGAGGCCACCTCATCAATGGCAGCCTCGGTCGAGGAAATGGCGGTAAGCGTTACGCATGTTTCCGATTCATCAACGACCGCGCAGGGCATCGCGCAGGAATCACTGGTCAGCGCCGAACACGGCGGGGAAATCATCGCCAGGACAGTGCGTGAAATGGTGGCGATGGCCGGGACAGTGGAGGGCACCTCGACAACGCTGGAAACCTTGAGCAAGCGCACAGACGAAATAGGCAGCATTGTCGGGGTAATCAAAGAAATCGCCGAGCAGACCAATCTTCTGGCGCTCAACGCGGCCATCGAGGCCGCGCGGGCCGGCGAGCAGGGGCGAGGCTTCGCGGTGGTGGCGGACGAGGTGCGCAAGCTGGCCGAGCGAACCACCCTGTCGACGAAAGAGGTTGCCAGCGTAATCTCCGCGATACAAAGCGAAACGCGCCATGCCGTCGATGATATGCATCAGGTTGTCGCTCAGGTCACTGCCAATGCCGAGAGCGCACGCCAAGCCGGTGAATCGATTGTCAGGATTCGCGAGGGTTCGGGGCGCGTGCTCGATGTATCATCCGATATTGCGACGGCCCTGAAGGAACAAAGCACGGCAAGCGAAGTGATCGCCAAGCAGGTTGAGGTGATCGCTTCGATGAGCGAAGAAAATACGGCGGCGATGAGCGAAGCCAAGAAGTCGGCGGAGGAACTGAAGCAGCTATCGACTGAAATGCACGAGATGGTTGATCGATTCAGGGTGTAGAACCGCCGCTTGAATTCGCTGGCACACCTTGGGAATCAATCCGCTGGCTAATTCGAGAAATGGAATCCTATGGCAAAGCTGGCCCACGCGACAACCGATGAGTTCAAGTCCAAGCATTTTCCACCACACGGCAGAGTGGAGTTCACCGCACGCGGGAACATTCTGATCTGTGAGGCAACCGGACCTTTCAATCTGGAATTGATCGATGCAATTGCGGCGGTCCAGGCCAGCGTCATTGAAAGGCTGATTGCGCAGGGCTCTTGGGGCGATATTATCGTTCTGAAGGGCAATGCGATGGCCAATCCGGAAACAATCGCGGCGTTCACCAAGTACCTCAAGGCGTTGGTGCAGCAAGGCGTGATCTCTTCAGTGACGGCAATGGTTGTCGCGCCCGACGTGGAAGGCGGTCGGTTAATGGCCACCGTGATTGCGAAATGCTATGCTGAAATCGGTCGCAAATTGACGTTGTTCGACCGAATCGATGCGGCGACCGATTGGATGGCATCCGAACTTGCCGGCCGAAGCCGCGGATTCTTCTGCGAAGATTGATCGAATGGCAGCAACGCACTGTGGAGCACCGCAGACGATGCTTGGCCCCAATGGCCGTTCAGTCGCGCAACACAACATGGGACCGCGCTTTCCATCCCTTAGTATTCACGAGGACAACCATGGCCTATCAATTTCCCGCCCTGATCGAAGACGAACACCAGATCGCCAATCTGCTGACGCGCTGGGGACACGCCCGGGACAGTGACGATTGGGAAACGCTCGCCGGATGTTTCCACGATGACGCGACCATTCACATTTCGTGGATTTCAGGCCTGGCCAAGGATTTCGTTACCCGTTCGCGCGCGATGGCCCAGGGGCGCAGGCCGGGGGACCACGTCAAGCATCTGATTTCGGGGCCGTGGATTCGCGTCAATCAAAGCCGCGCGTTCAGCCGCTGCCATGCCAACCTCTATATCCGAACCAGCGTCGAGGGTCAGGAGTTCGATCTGCAGTCATGGATTCGTTTCTTTGATCTGCTGGAAAAACGCGACGGCGTCTGGCGCATCGTCAAGCGCACCGCGGTCTATGAAAAGGACAACATGCGGCCGGTCGATCCGCGCGGCATTCCCAAGGATTTCTTCGCCGCCATGGATCTGTCGGCATTTCCGTCTGCGGCCAAGTTCGTTTGCTACTGGCTGCAACGCATCGGTTTCCCGGCGTCGACCGGAATCATCTCGGTCTACAGTGCCGAGGAGCGGGCGCTCAGGGAGGACAGCGAGGCCTGGCTGGCAATGGCCTGACACCCGGCTTCCCGCCTGCCGCGGCGAACAATCGATCGACACGTCAAGATCCGGAAGGCGCAGAACATGAAGGTCATCATAACGGGCGCGACAGGCATGGTCGGGGAAGGTGTCCTGCTGGAATGCCTGAAGCATCCCGAGGTGGAACGGGTTCTGGTCATCAATCGAAAGCCGGTCGGCGTGGTGCACGAGAAACTGCGTGAAATCATTCATTCCGATTTCTTCGCGCTGGCGCCCATCGCCTCGCAAATGTCCGGCTACGATGCCTGCTTCTTTTGCCTGGGGGTATCGTCGGTCGGCATGGACGCCGATGAATACCGGCGCATCACCTACGATCTCACGCTGAACTTCGCCCGGCAGCTGTCCGGGCCAAACCCCGAAATGACTTTTTGCTACGTCACGGGCGCCGGCACCGATAGCAGCGAGCATGGACGCGTCGCCTGGGCGCGCGTCAAGGGCGCGACCGAGAACGCCCTGATGCGCTTGTTCAGGCATTCGTACATGTTCTGGCCCGGCTTCATGAGACCGACGCCCGGGCAGCAGAACGTCAAGCCCTACTACAAATGGATCGCCTGGCTCTATCCGGTCGGCCGGGCGCTTTATCCGGCCGGATTCTGCACCTTGCAGGAGGTGGGGCGCGCGATGATCAATGCCGTTGGCGCCGGCTATTCCAAACCGGTCCTCGCGGTGCAGGACATCGTCAAATTGGCCGAAGGCTGACGCCTGTCCGATCGCGCCGGGTCCGCCGCCGCGGCGGCCGGCTCGCCGTGGCGCCGCATGCACCCTTGACTTCGATGAAGGCGGCAACTAGAGTTGCGTTCTGTCGAACGGTTTCACGTTCTACCCAACAGAATGCGATGAAGCCATTCGGCAAGACACTCAATCGCGAAGACCCGCATGATTTCAGAAAGCAAAACGGGAGGCGTCGATGTGCTTGATCGTGCCTTTTCAATTCTGTTTGCCTTTCGACCGGACGATGCCCCGCTGACGCTGGCCGAGCTGGCGGCACGCACGGGCTTGTACAAGAGCACCTTGCTGCGTCTGGCCGGGGCGCTGATCCACCACCGCTTTCTCGACAAGCTCGACGATGGCCGTTACCGCCTGGGTTCCGCTTCGTTTACCCTGGGGTCGATTTATCAGTCCAGCCTGAACCTCGGCGAAGTCCTGCTGCCGCTCATGCGCGAACTCAATCATGAACTCGGCGAAACCGTTTCCTTCCATGTGCGCGAAGGCAACCACCGCGTCTGCCTGTATCGAATCAAATCGAGCTTCTCGATTCGCCCGGAAGTGCGCCAGGGCGACGTCCAGTCGCTCGAGATCGGTGCCGGCGGACGAATCCTGCTCGCCTTTTCCGGCCAACCCGGATCGCCGTACGAGGAAGCTCGCGCGACCTACGCTTACATTTCCTGCGGGGAGCGCGACCCCGAAACCTCCGGCATTTCGGTTCCCGTGTTTGGCGTCAATCAATCGCTGCTCGGGGCGCTGGGTGTCGTCGGCCCGAGCAATCGACTCGGGCGTTCGGACATGGAGACGCTTAGGCCACGCCTCCTGCGCGTTGCCGCGCGCGCAACCGACTTGCTCGGCGGCGACCCGCAGCCTCTCCTGGCGGCAGCGCGCACCCGGCGGCGGCAGAGCCGCCAAGCCGCTCCTGCAAGCGCCAAGCGTCGCGCGCGGACCATGCCTTACGCCAACTCCAGATGATCACCGGGGGATTCAAGCCATGCGAATAAAGAACCAGAAGGATTTTTGGGCCGGCGCCATGTTCTTTTGTTTTGGCGTCTTCTTTGCAGGGATCGGGACGAATTACAAACTGGGAAGTGCCGCAAACATGGGGCCCGGCTACTTCCCCTGCGCACTCGGCGTCATTCTGATCGGGCTCGGAATCGCCATTGCCGTCAGCGGCGTATCGCCGCGCTCCCGGGACGAAAAGGTCGGCCGCTTCTCCTGGTCGGCGCTGTTGCTCATTCTCGGCCCCGTCGTCCTGTTCGCGCTGCTGCTCAACTCGCTCGGCCTGATCGTGTGCCTGTTCATGCTGGTCGGCATCTCCAGCCTTGCCAGTCACGAATTCAAATGGCGGGCGACGCTGATCAATGCGCTCGTCCTGGCGATCCTGTCTTACGTCGTTTTCGTCTGGGCGCTGAAGCTTCAGTTCCCGCTTTGGCCGGTATTCTTCGGCGACTAAAGGAGAGACCGTGGAATCCATGTTTTCCAATCTCGGCATCGGCCTCACCGCGGTGCTGGCCCTCGAGCCTTGCACCGCCTTCGGACTGACCCTGGCCCTGCCGATGAATCTGGCGTATTGCCTGCTTGGCGCCTTCATCGGCACCCTGATCGGCGTATTGCCGGGACTCGGGCCGGTGGCGACGATCGCCATGCTGCTGCCGGCGACCTTCACGCTGCCGCCGCTCGGTGGCCTGATCATGCTCGCCGGCATCTACTACGGCGCCCAATATGGCGGCTCGACGACGGCCATCCTGGTCAACCTGCCCGGCGAGACTTCGTCGGTCGTGACCTGCATCGACGGCTACCAGATGGCGCGGCGCGGCCGCGCCGGCGTGGCCTTGACGACGGCCGCGCTGGGCTCTTTCTTCGCCGGTTGCGTTGGCACCCTGCTGCTCGCCGCCTTCGCGCCGCCGCTCGCCGAACTCGCTTTCAAGTTCGGGCCCGCCGAATACTTTTCGCTGATCGTTCTCGGGCTGTTCGGCGCCGTCGTGCTGTCGTCCGGTTCGCTGCTCAAATCCATCGCCATGATCTGCCTCGGCCTGCTCGGCGGAATCGTCGGCACCGACGTCAACTCGGATGTCGCGAGATATACCTTCAACGTTCCCGAGCTGGAGGATGGCATCGGCTTCGTCGCCGTGGCCATGGGCGTGTTCGGCTTCGCCGAGGTCATCGGCAACCTGGAACTGAAGGAGACGCGCGAAGTGTTCACGCGCAAGGTCTCGAGCATGTTTCCCAGCCGCGAAGATTTCAGGCGCATGATCGCCCCGGTGCTGAGGGGAACCGCCCTCGGGTCCCTGCTGGGAATCCTGCCGGGCGGCGGCGCGGTGCTCGCCTCGTTCGGCGCCTACGCGCTGGAAAAGAAAGTGAGCAAGCACAGCGCCGAATTCGGGCAAGGCGCGATCGAGGGCGTCGCCGCGCCCGAATCGGCCAACAACGCGGCGGCGCAGACCTCCTTCATCCCGCTGCTGACCCTGGGCATTCCGCCCAACGCCGTCATGGCGCTGATGGTGGGCGCCATGACCATTCACAACATCCAGCCCGGTCCGCTGGTCATGAGCACCAATCCGACGCTGTTCTGGGGCCTGATCGTCTCGATGTGGATCGGCAACCTGATGCTGGTCGTGCTGAACCTGCCGCTCATCGGCATCTGGGTCAAGCTGCTCACCATTCCCTACCGCCTCTTGTATCCGGCGATTCTGGTCTTCTGCTGCATCGGCGTTTATACCGTCAGCAACAGCACCGTCGATGTGCTGATCACGGCGGCCTTCGGCCTTCTCGGCTACGTCTTCTCCAAGCTCGGCTGCGAGGGCGCGCCCTTGCTCCTCGGCTTTGTTCTCGGGCCGATGATGGAAGAACATTTCCGTCGCGCCTTGCTGCTCTCGCACGGCGATTTCAGCATCTTCTACACGCGTCCCCTGTCGCTGTCGCTGCTGCTCCTCACCGCCGTGATGGTCGTCATCGTCGCCTTGCCGGCGATCAAATCCAAACGCGAGGAGGCCTTTCATGAGGAATGAGACAAGCGCCGTAAGCACGGCATGCCGCTCCGGCCTGCTGATCCTTTCTGCTCTCGCCTTGCTGTGCGGTGGCTGCGCAAGCATGACCCCGCCGCCCAGCGCGGAACAGCGATTGAGCCTGGCTCCGGGCGGAGCCCTGAAAGTGGGGCTCTACCCCGGAACGCCGACGTCCATCCTGCAGGCCCCGGTTACCGCCGAATCGAGAGGCGTGGGCTACGAGCTTGGCAAGGAACTGGCGCGGCGCCTCGGTGTTCCCTTCGAGCCGGTGGTGTTTGCCAAAAATGCAGACGTCCTGGACGCCGTCAAGAACGGGACCATAGACGTCGCGTTCACCAACGCTTCGGCGGCGCGCGCACGCGACATGGATTTCACCGCGCCCTATCTGGAGATCGAACTGGGCTTCCTGGTTCCGGCCGGATCGACGATCGCCAGCATGGACGACGTCGACCGGCCCGACGTTCGCGTCGCCGTCACCGAAAAAAGCTCTTCGGACGAGCATTTCTCGAGCACGCTGAAAGAAGCCGTCGTGGTTCGCGCGGCAACGGTAAAGATCGGCATCGACATGCTGGCGAGCGGCGCGGCAAGCACCTACACCACCAACAAGCCGACGCTGTATGAAATGGCCGAAGCGCTTCCCGGCGCACGGGTGCTAGCCGGCCGCTGGGGCGTCGAGCGGCACGCCATCGCCCTGCCGAAAGGACGGGCCGCAGGCCTGCAGTTCGCCGAGCAATTCGCCGAGGCGGCCAAATCCGAAGGCCTCGTCAAAGCGGCGGTCAAGCGCGCCGGCCTGCGTGGAACCGTCGAGGCAGAAGGGAAATGACGCGTCATGACAAAGAGATTTTGATTCGCCAATGATTGGATCATTCTTTCAATACTACTGCCCTTAATCAGAAAGGCTTGAACGACATGAAAACACGCCGTCTATTGCTTTCCCTGTGCCTTGGCCTCCTGGTCATTCCGCTTGCGATCGCGCAGTCTTACCCCAGCAAGCCGATCAGGGTCCTGGTCGGCTACACCCCCGGCGGCGCGGTGGATATCGTCGCGCGTACCGTCGGCCAGAAGCTCTCGGCCGGACTGGGCCAGCCGGTGATCATCGAGAACAAACCCGGCGCCGGCACCAACATCGCCGTGCGCGCCCTGATCGACAGTGCGCCGGACGGCTATACCCTGATGCTTTCGGCCAATGCGCTGGCGGCGAACGTGTCGCTCTACCAGCCGGCGCCGTTCAATCTCGAACGCGACGTGGCGCCGGTCGCGATGGTCGGCCGGGTGCCGGTCGTCATCGCCACCAGCGCCAGTTCGGATCTGACGTCCTTGAGAAAGCTGGTGAGCGCGGCGAAGGCAAATCCCGGCGGCATCAATTTTGCGACGCCGGGCAACGGTTCGACGCCGCATCTGGCCATGGAACTCTTTGCCCGCGCGGCCGGCATTTCTCTGCTGCATATTCCCTATCGCGGCGGATCGCCAGCCATCATCGACGTGATCGGCGGCCAACTGCCGCTGGTGGCAGTCAATGCCCTCGAAGCCGTGCCGCACGTCCAGTCCGGCAAGCTGCGGGTGCTGGCCGTCATGAGCCCGACCCGCACCACGCTGCTGCCCAACACGCCGACGATTTCCGAGTCGGGCTATCCGGGCTTCGAGGCGTCGGTCTGGTACGGTTTCATTGCGCCGGCAGCGACACCGAAAGCGATCATTGCGCGACTGCAGGCGGAAATCCAAAAGGCGCTCGCTTCTCCCGACGTGATCGAACGCATGGCTTCGGTCGGCGGCGAGGTGACGCCGGGAACGACCGAGCAATTCGGCGCGCTCATCAACAGCGAGCGGATTCGTTACGAAAAGCTGATCCGCGAAGCGAAGCTCAAACCCGATTGAGTCGGCCGATTTCTTGACGGCACCGGCCCGGGCCGAATCCCGGCGCCGGTAATGCGCCCCTGATACCCGAAAGGGAAACACCGCATGATCATCGATTGCCACGGCCATTACACGACTGCGCCGAAGGCGCTGGAGGACTGGCGCAACAGGCAGGTGGCCGGCCTCAAAGACCCGGCGCTCTCGCCGCGCGCCGCCGACCTGAA
>CAIXAY010000194.1 GCA_903917505.1 uncultured beta proteobacterium
TAACCCTGGATGAAATCACAGCCGCTGGCGCCGAGTTCGCGGTGCTGTGTTGCGGTCTCCACCCCTGCGGCCACCAGTTTCAAGCCGAGTGCGCGCCCCAGGCTGATCACCGCACGCACGACGGTGCGACCGCGCTTCAAGCAGCCAAGGGGCTCCTGAACGATGCTGCGAACGGCCGCACGGCCTGGCGTTCGGCGCCGCCGGCGCTTCTTTCGCCGGGCGCTGCGGACGGCGCCACGGAACAGCAGGACAAGTCGATTTGCTGGATCACGATCGAATCCGGGCGCATTTCAGATCCCGCCGAACATGAAGCTCGACACGGTAATGCCGCCGAAGAAACCGTCCTCGTGATAGACGAGGGTGGCTCGGTCATCGCCCGCCGCCCCGACGGCCACCATGAGTGGCAGCAGATGATCCTCGCGCGGATGCGCGGCTCTGGCTGCAGGGGCGGCCTCCCATTCGAGCAGGCGCTTGACGCGTTCGGACGGGCTGGCCGACACCAGGGTCTCCTGCAGCCAATGGTCGAAGGCGGCGGAGGGTGCCTGAGCAATCGGCCCGAATTCGCGCAGGTTGTGATAACTCAGTCCGCTGCCGAGGATCAGCACGCCTTCATCGCGCAACGGCGCCAGCGCACGGCCGATCGCGAGGTGATCCTTCGGGTCGTAACCCTGTCGCAGGGACAATTGCAGCACCGGAACGTCGGCGCCGGGGTAGATCACGGCCAGTGGCGAAAAAGTGCCGTGATCGAAGCCGCGCTGCGCATCCACGCGCACCGCAAAACCCGCAGCTTCGATCAATTGGCGTACCCGCTCGGCCGTCTGCGGCGAACCGGGAGCGGCATACCTGATATGGTAGGTATGCTCCGGAAATCCGGAATAGTCGTAGAGCATTGGCGGGCTCGGGCTGGACATGACGGTGAAATCGGTCGCTTCCCAATGCCCCGAAATCACCAGCACGGCTTTCGGCGTCGCGCCCAGTTGTCGCGGGATCTCTTGCAGCGAAGCCTCGAGCCTGTCGTAGGCGCCGTTCATCCGATCCTTCATCCAGGGCCAGGGGCCGCCGCCATGCGAGATGAAGTAGGTGGGGAGAATTTGTGTTGCCATCGCAGGACTCCTGTCGCAAGCGCACTTTCATCGGCAGACGGCCGCAGAGCCATCAAGGAAGCGTGTCGGGCGCTTCCGGCAGATCTTCGGTCAAGGGTCCGATCGTGCAGAGGGATGAGCCTTGCTTTCCCGCATGTCTGCAGACGGGTCCGGTCCGATCGGGAGAAGCGGATCATTCCCAGTACGGCAAGCGCTCGTAGTACCTGTGCAGGTCACGGTGCCACTTTTCATCGGACAGCAAGGGCCAATGGTCGATATCGAATCCTGGCGCCGCTTCCAGTCGCTCCCTGGAAATGTCGAGGACATATTCGTTTGGCAGGTATTCGTTGTCGGCGAACTCGCTCTTCGTCACGTTGTACTTGAGCGCGCCGAAAGGGATGGCGAACAGCTTGCTTCCCATGCCAAGAAAGCCGCCAAACGATACGACGGCATAGGCAACCCGGCCGGTGCGCGGGTCGATGACGATTTCCTTGACGTCGCCAAGCTTGTCGCCGCCGGGATTGACCACGCTCGTGCCGATGATGCTCGATGCCTTTATGGGCGCATTCGAAAACTCTCGCACTTGACTCATTTTGGTACTCCTGTTGAACGATGGATGGAAGCTTATATTCAACAGAAATACTGCGCCGGATAGCGCGAAAACACAGTTCGCCAACGCACATATCCGGGATGAACTCTGCGGCTGGAACCGGACCCTAGGCTGATTTCGGAGTCTTGCCGGCCTCGATCAGCGCCAGGTCGAGGGCGACCATGAACTCGTTGATCCGGACCGGCTTGGTGAGGTAGCGGAAGAAACCGGCCTGCAAGCCTTTCTCGATATCGTGCGGCATCGCGTTGGCGGAGAGGGCGACCACCGGGATGTGCGCCGTCGCAGGGTCCTTGGCCAGGATTTTCAATGCCTCGATGCCGCTGATGCCCGGCAGGTTGATGTCCATCAGGATGACATCCGGTTGCGCGCTGCGGGCCAGGTTGATGCCGCTGATGCCATCGCGGGCGCTGAGCAGGCGCAGGTCGTGGCGGCGCGCGATGATCTCCTCGATCAGCAGCAGATTGGCCGGGTTGTCCTCGACATAGAGCAGGGTGCGCTGCGGCGCGTCGCCAGCCGGCTGCACGGCGCGGTCCGCGGCTTGCAGCGTCGGGCCAGCGCGCTCCGTGTCGAGCGACAGATTGAGCTCGATCCAGAATTCGCTGCCTTCGCCGACCGTGCTCTCGACGCCGATCAGGCCGCCCATCAGCGCGACGAGCTGCTGGCAGACGACGAGGCCGATACCGGTGCCCTGTTCGGCGCCCGCTTCCTGGCCGAGGCGATTGAAGGGCTGAAAAAGTTGCGCGAGCTGTTCGGCGGACAGCCCGGCGCCGCTGTCGCGCACGCTGATACGAATTCTTTCGGGGCCGGGATTGGCGCAGGCCACCCGCACCGTTCCGTCCTTGCGGTTGTACTTGATCGCGTTCGACAGCAGGTTGATCAGCACCTGCTTGACGCGAATCCGGTCGGCTTTGATGAAGGGCGCGTTTTCGAAGCGCGGGAAAGCGACGCTGATGCCGCGGCTTTGCGCCTGCGGTTCGATCATGCTCTGGCATTCGAGCATGATTTCGGCGAGCGA
>CAIXAY010000195.1 GCA_903917505.1 uncultured beta proteobacterium
CGAAGCGGTCGACATCGCCATCGTCGGCGCCGGCCCGCTTGGCATGGCGCTGGCTTTGGCCCTGCGCGACGGGCCGTCCATTGCGCTGATCGACAGCCGCGCGCGCGGCGCCTGGGCCGACGACCCGCGGGCGCTGGCGCTGGCGCACGGCAGCCGGCAACTGCTAGCGCGTCTCGGCGCGTGGGACGCCGCCGCGGCAACGGCGATCCGCGAAATTCACGTCTCGCAGCGCGGCGGCTTCGGGCGCACGCGCATTGCCGCCGACGACTACCGGGTTCCGGCGCTTGGCTACGTCATGCGCTACGGCGACCTCGCCGATGCGCTCGCCGCCCGCCTCGCCCCGCAAGAACTGCTCGCCCCATGCCGCGTCGACGCGATCGAAATCGGCGCGCAGCGGACGACGCTGCGGCTCACGCACCAGGGCGCAAGCCGCTGCCTGCGGGCGCGCCTCGTCGTTCATGCCGATGGAATGCCGGCGGCCGGCCCGGAGGTCAGCGTGCGCGATTACCGGCAGCAGGCCATCGTCGCCGAAGTGCGCACGCGCGAACCGCACGGCCAGCGCGCCTGGGAGCGCTTCACGCCCGACGGGCCACTGGCACTGCTGCCCCTGGGCGAAAACTACGCGGTGGTGTTCACCGTGCCGAGCGACAAGGCTGCAGCCGTGCTCGCGCTCGACGACGACGGATTCCTGGCGGCCCTCTCGGCGCAGTTCGGCAAGCGCATCGACTTCGTCGGCTGCGGTCCGCGCGCCAGTTATCCGCTGACGCTGCGCCTGCGCGCGCAGCTCACGCAGCCGCGCCAGGTGTGGATAGGCAATAGTGCGCAGACCCTGCATCCGGTTTCCGGGCAAGGCTTCAATCTCGGCCTGCGCGACGCCTGGCAGCTCGCCGCCGCGCTGCTCGCTGCGGACGATCCCGGTGCGCCTGCGGTCCTGGCCGGCTACGCGCGCGGCCGGCAAATCGACCGTCGCGGCAGCGTCGCCTTCACCGATGGCTTGGTGCGGCTTTTCTCCAACGACCTGCCGCCGCTGCGCGTCGCCCGCGGCCTCGGCCTGCTGGCGCTCGACCTCTGCCCGCCGCTGCGCCACTTCGTCGCCAAGCGCATGATCTGGGGCGCGCGGGCCTGGCCTTGAAGCGATTCCGAAAAGACAATTCTTCACCGCAAAGGCGCAAAGAGCGCGAAGAACGCAAAGAATTCAAGATGCAGTTTTTTTGATTTTCTTTGCGCAGCTTTGCTGCTCTTTGCGTCTTTGCGGTGAATACAAGGATGTTCAAGGCCCCGACGCCGGTGTGACATAGTGACTGTTTTTTGAGCGGCATTCGCGGTAGAATTCGCCCCTTCGCCCGTCATACGCAGTGCAAATCACGCTCATGGATTTCCTCGGCTTTCCCCTCAGAAACAACCTGTTCGTTGCACCGATGGCCGGGGTAACGGACCGGCCTTTCCGGCAGTTGTGCAAGCGCATGGGCGCGGGCCTGGCGGTCTCCGAGATGGTGACGTCGAATTCGCTGCTCTACGGCAGCGCCAAGACACAGCGGCGCGCCAACCACGACGGCGAGGTCGCGCCGGTCTCGGTGCAGATCGCCGGCTCCATCCCCTCGATGATGGCCGAAGCGGCGCGCCACAATGTCGAGCGCGGCGCGCAAATCATCGACATCAACATGGGCTGCCCGGCGAAAAAAATCTGCAACGTGATGGCTGGCTCGGCCCTGCTCAGGGACGAACCGCTGGTCGGCCGCATCCTCGAAGCGGTGGTCAATGCGGTGCCGCAGACGCCGGTCACCCTGAAGATCCGCACCGGCTGGGACAGGCAGAACCGCAATGCGCTGACCATCCTGAAGATCGCCGAGCAGTCCGGAATCCGCGCGCTGGCCATGCATGGGCGGACGCGCGCCTGCGGCTACACCGGCGAGGCGGAATACGAGACGATCGCGGCGGTCAAGGCCGAAGCCGCGATCCCGATCATCGCCAACGGCGACATCACCTCGCCGGAAAAGGCGCAACACGTGCTGGCGGTCACCGGCGCCGACGCGCTGATGATCGGCCGCGCCGCGCAGGGGCGTCCCTGGCTCTTCCGCGAGATCGAACACTACTTGCAGACCGGCGCGCACCTGCTGCCGCCGCGCGTCGCCGAAATTCACGAAGTCCTGCTGGCGCACCTCGAAGACCTCTACGAGTTCTACGGCAAGGAGACCGGCGTGCGCGTCGCGCGCAAGCACATCTCCTGGTACACGCGCGGACTCGCCGGCTCCGCGGCCTTCCGCCAGCGCATGAACCTGTTGCCGGACATCCTGCTCCAGCGGCAAGGCATCGACGAATTCTTTTACGGGCTCGCCGAACACGGCGAACACCTGAGCTACATCCGCGCTGAAGACGACATTGAGGAACTTGCCGCATGAAACGACAGAACGATATTTCGGCCTGCATCTACGGCGCACTGGAAACCTATTTCAAGGATCTCGACGGGGAAATGCCCGCGCAGATTTATGACATGGTAATAAAAAGCGTCGAGCGCCCGATGCTCGAAGTCGTTCTGCGCCAGGCCGAAGGCAATCAGACGCTGGCGGCGGCCATGCTCGGCATCAACCGCAACACCCTGCGCAAGAAACTCCTCGACCACCAACTCGTTTGAATCGACTTGGAACGACTAACCGCGAAGAACACGAAGGACACGAAGAAATCCTGAGATTTCGGCAGCAGCGGTGCGGGCGCAGACACGCAAACTCCCGCCAATCTTCGTGCCCTTAGAGCACTTCGTGGTTTCAATCTTTCTTATCCTGAATGACCTTGAGACCTCGCCATGAAAATTCGCCTTGCCCTGATCAGCCTTTCCGACAAACGCGGCGCGCTGCAATTCGCGCAGGGGCTCGCCGCCCAGGGCGTCAAGCTCCTGTCCACCGGCGGCACCGCCAAGCTGCTGCGTGAGGCCGGCCTCACGGTGACCGAAATCGGCGACCACACCGGTTTCCCGGAGATGCTAGACGGCCGCGTCAAGACCCTGCATCCGAAAGTGCACGGCGGCATCCTCGCCCGCCGCGACCTGCCCGAGCACCTGGGGACCATCGCCGAACACGGCATCGAAGCGATCGACCTCGTCTGCGTCAACCTTTACCCTTTCCGCGAAACGATCGCCAAGCCCGACGTGACGCTCGCCGAAGCGATCGAGAACATCGACATCGGCGGCCCGGCGATGCTGCGTTCGGCGGCCAAGAACTAC
>CAIXAY010000196.1 GCA_903917505.1 uncultured beta proteobacterium
CCTTCATCGCCACGCTCGGCATGCAGGGCGTCATCTACGGCTTCACGCTGGCCTTCACGAATTCGGCCGCCATCTTTACCAACAATGCCGACTTCATCGTCCTCGGCTCGAAGATCGGGCAATACATTCCCGTGGCCGCGATCTTCGCCGCGGTTATTTTTGTCGCCGTCTGGGCCATCCTGCACCACACGCGCTTCGGCCGGTATACCGTGGCGATCGGCGGCAACGAAGCCGGCACGCGCCTGTCCGGGGTCAACACCACCTTCTGGAAATGGTTCGTCTACGTCTTCGCCGGCATCATTTCGGCGATCGGCGGCATCATCCTCGCGGCGCGCCTCGAAGCCGCCGATCCCATCGTCGGCGTCGGCTGGGAGTTCGACGCCATCGCCGCCACCATCCTCGGCGGGACGAGCTTCTCGAAAGGCAAGGGCGATGTCAGCGGCACGGTGCTCGGCGTCCTGCTGATCACCGTCCTGCGCAACGGCATGAATGTCGTCGGCACCCCGACCATCTGGCAGCCGGCGCTGACCGGGACGATCATCATATTTGCCATTGCCTTCCAGGTCTGGATGTCGATGAGAGAGGAT
Organism: uncultured beta proteobacterium; assembly: GCA_903917505.1. The sequence goes on from CAIXAY010000196.1 coordinate 588, forward strand.
GCACGGAAATGAGCACCCAGGCCGCCGTAATTCAAGCGTTCAAGCAGAGACTGGCGCAGGTCGAGCCGACGACCTGGGCGAGCGCGGGCCGGGTTCTCGCTCTGGTCGTCCTGTGCATCGCCATCGGCGCTTTCTCGCCGGTTTTCTTCAGCGAGCGCAATATCAGCATCACCGTGACCAACGCCTGCGTGCTGATCATCCTCGGCGTCGGCAACACCATCACGATCATCACGCGCGGACCGGATCTGTCCACCGGGTCGATTCTGACCATCACCGCCGTCGTCGCCGCGCTGATGGTCAAGGCCGGCATCTTCTTCGGCTTCGCCTTCGGCGCCGCGCTGCTCTTCGGCGCCGCGATCGGGCTGGTCAATGGCCTGATGATCGCCCGCGTCGGACTGCCGTCTTTCATCTCGACTTACGGACTGCAGTGGGCGGTGTTCGGGTTTGCCTATGCCATCCTCAAGGGTTACGTCGTCTACGACTTCGAGCCGGATTTCCGCTACATCGGCAATCACAATCTTTTCGGCGTCCTGCCGATGCCGATCGTGGTCATGGTGCTGGTCGTGCTGGCCGGCTATTTCCTGCTCAGGAAAACGACCTTCGGCCGGCGCTGCTATGCGGTCGGCGCCAATACCGACGCCGCCTACATGTCGGGCATCGACGTCTCGAAGACGGTGATCATCGCCTTCGTGATCAGCGGCGTGCTCGCCGCGCTCGGCGGACTGGTTCTCGTCGCACGCATCAACGCCATACAGGCGGATATCGGCGCACAGTATCTGCTCACGACGATCGCCGTGGTCTATATGGGAGGCACGAGCGCCACCGGAGGCCAAGGCGGCGTGTTCGGGACTGTCATTGGCGCATTGATCATGACGGTCGTTGAGAATGCGATGAATCTCTTCGGCGTACCGAGCATGTGGCGCAACTCCATCGTCGGCGCACTCATCATTGTGACCGTGCTTATCGATCTGCAGTTGAAGAAAAGGATTGTTAAGACAAATTGAGGAATTTGTTCAAAGAATCCAACGCGTTCTGGCGCGTTCTTCGGCAGTCGGCACATAGATCGCAACGCCTTTCCCCTTCGGGGTTTTGACGCCCGCGTCCGTGAACCGGCGCGGGCATTTCGATGCCCGAAATGCCCGCAGCATTGCAACCAGCGCGCCTGCCTACAGCTTGCGGGCTTTCGCCAGTTCCTCGTTGTACAGCTTGACGATCGCCGGGTCGTAGCTGGCGGCGAACTTGTCGGTCACCGGCTTGACCGTCGCGGCCATCTTGGCCAGTTCGGCGGGCGACATTTCGTTGTACTGCATCCCGGCCGCCTGCAGGTCGGCC
>CAIXAY010000197.1 GCA_903917505.1 uncultured beta proteobacterium
CGAAGCGGTCGAAGTCGGGCCCAACACGCTGGTCGCGGCGCGCGTCCTTGAATACGTGCCGGCCGCCAGCAAGCCCTTCGATACGGTCAAGGGCGATATCGAGAAGCTGCTGAAATCCCAGGAAGCTTCGGCCATGGCGAGAAATTCCGGCGAAGGCAGACTCGCCGAGTTGAAGAAGGGCGGCGAAGACAAGCTCGCCTGGTCGCTGGTCAAGAGCGCGTCGCGCATGCAGGGTGGCCAACTGCCGCCCGCCGCCATGCAGGCGCTGTTCAAGGCCGATGTCGAGAAGCTGCCGGCTTACGTCGGAGCGAACGTCGATGGCAGTTACATGCTCTACAAGATCGTCAAGATCAACCGGCCGGAGAAGCTCGACGCCGACAAGCGCAAGGGACTGCAGGCCGAGTATGGCGCAATTGTCGCGCAGGAAGATCTGGCGGCTTATCTCGCCGGGCTGCGTGGGCGCTACAAGATCAATATCAACAAGACCGCGCTCGATTCGAAAGATCGTCAGTAAGCGCAGCGCAAGGCCAGCGCCGGCGGATGAGTGATCATTCCGCCGGTTTTTTTCGCCTTACGGAAGCGGGTCGGCGTTGCCGAGCGCCGTGGTGTTCAAGCCGCCATCGACGTACATGATTTCGCCGGTGATGCCGCTGGCCAGATCGGAGAGCAGGAAGGCGACGGCGTTGCCGACTTCTTCGATGGTGATATTGCGGCGCAGGGGCGCGTTGTGCGAGTTGTAGGCGAGGAGCTTGCCGAAATTGCCGATGCCCGATGCCGCCAGGGTCTTGATCGGACCCGCCGAAACGGCGTTGGCGCGTATGCCCTGCGGCCCCAGGCAGAACGCCAGGTAGCGCGTCGCCGCTTCGAGGCTGGCCTTGGCCAGCCCCATGGTGTTGTAGTTGGGCATGGTGCGTTCGGCGCCGAGGTAGGTCAGCGCGACCAACGCCGGCTTGTTGCCCTTCAGCAGCAGCGGGCGCGCCGCCTTGGCCAGCGCCGGATAGCTGTAGGACGAGACGTCGTGCGCGATGCGGAAGGAGTCGCGCGAGATACCGTCGAGGAAATCGCCCTCGATGGCCTCGGTCGGCGCGTAGGCGATCGAATGCACGAGTCCGTCGAGTCCTTCCCAGCGGGTGGCGAGATCGGCGAAGAGCTTGTCGATCTGCGCGTCATCGGCGACGTCGCACGGGAAAACCAGCGTGCTGTCGAATTCGGCGGCGAATTTGTTGATGCGGTCCAGAAAGCGTTCGTTCTGATAGGTGAAGGCCAGTTGTGCGCCTTCACGGTGGCAAGCCTTGGCGATGCCGTAAGCGATCGAGTGCTTCGACAGCAGGCCGGTGACGAGAATGCGCTTGTCTGCAAGAAATCCCATGTGTTCTCCGGTAACGATGGTCGGTATTGGTTGTAAGCGGGCGCGTTTTGCCGCCCATTATAGGGGATTTTGGCTGGGCAACCGGTCTAAGGACCATGCGTCATGCGCCGGGGCATCAAACGGCGCTTCGCGTTACACTTCCCTTATGACGATTGTTCGCCTGATCTGCCTGTCGCTGTTCGTTCTGCTCGCATCGTGCAGCAGCGAACAGAACGACCCCTATCCAGCCAGCGAACGCGGCAAGAACATCCTTTACGCGGCCTTTACTGAGCGTCCCAAGCATCTCGACCCGGTGCAGTCCTACACCGAGGACGAATATGCCTTCACCGAGCAGATTTACGAGCCGCCGCTGCAATATCATTATCTGAAGCGGCCCTATACGCTGATTCCGGCGACCGTCGAGGCTGTCCCGCTGCCGCGCTACTACGATGCCAGCGGCCGGGCGCTGCCGGCCGATGCGCCGGCCGAAGCCATCGCGCGCAGCGTCTATGAGATCCGCATCCGCCCGGGCATCCGTTACCAGCCGCATCCGGCGTTCGCGCTCGATGCGGCCGGCCAGCCGCTGTATGCCGGCCTCGACCGAAGCAGGCTGCGCGGCATCGAGACGATCGACGACTTCGCGCACAGTGGCACGCGCGAACTCGTCGCCGACGATTACATTTACGAGATCAAGCGGCTTGCGCATCCGCGTCTGCATTCGCCGATCTTCGGCATGATGGCCGGGCGCATCATCGGCCTGAAGGAACTCGGCGCGGCCCTGCAGCGCGCGGCGCAGGGCCAGCCGAGGAGTCCTGGCTCGATCTCGACCGCTTCGCCCTCGAGGGCGCCACGCGCGTCGATCGCTACACGCTGCGCATCACGCTCGCCGGCAAGTATCCGCAGTTCGTCTACTGGCTGGCGATGCCCTTCTTCGCGCCGGTGCCGCGTGAAGTCGACCGCTTCTACAGCCAGCCGGGGATGGCCGAGAAGAACCTGACGCTCGACTGGTATCCGGTCGGCACCGGCCCCTACATGCTGACCGAGAACAACCCGAACAGCCGCATGGTGCTCGCGCGCAACCCCAATTTCCATGCCGAGACCTATC